>JBJERI010000197.1:0-8592 GCA_051882195.1 Ruminiclostridium sp.
CTACCGGCGAAGTTTTTTAAAAAATTTGTAACGCATCATTGACAAACCAACAAAAAATTCTTGAATTTTTTTGAAAAACTATTGACAAAATCAAATTATCATGCTATACTATAAAAGCTGTTTGGAAAGATGGCTGAGCTGGTCGAAGGCGCACGATTGGAAATCGTGTAACGGATGAAACCGTTCAAGGGTTCGAATCCCTTTCTTTCCGCCAAGCAGAAAACCCCGTAAACGGCTTTATAAAGCAGTTTACGGGGTTTCTTCTTTTTTGTGCAGTGGGTTTTACCCTTTAATTTACCCTTTACGGAATAAATACATAATTACCTATGAAATGTATTGTAATGAATAAAATTTTTGTTATAAGGTATCATTTTTAGAAATCCCCGTTATATATGCCTCCATTTTATCTGCGCTTTCCTTTTTCATTCGGTCGGAAACGTGAGCGTATGTTTGCATTGTGAAAGAGGCTGTAGCGTGTCCGAGGTTTTCCTGTAGAGTTTTTATGCTATCGCCGTTCTGAAGGGATAATACAGCGAAGGTATGCCCGTATGGTATAATTACGACAAACGGATAAATGCCTTATAGGTCAAGGTTTCCGAGAGTTTGCCGTAATTTTTCAATTCTTTTTCCACTTTGAATTTTTCGGTAAAAAACTGCCCAAAAATGGGGGGTGTTACATTAACGACAAAAAAACAGGCTTTTTTGAGCCAAAAAATACCAAATCCGCATACACGCATTACGCTTGTTTGCTGATTTAGTGTGCTAAAAAATAAACAGGCAATTTCGGCGTATCTTCTTTATGGAGGTACGCCCTTTTTTTATGTCCAAAACAGGAGTGTACTATATGAAATATGTTAACATCAGTAGAAAAGACCTTGAGAATACTCTGCCTATCATTGCAACCATACTTGGCTTTATGCTTGATAAAAGAGAAAGCGAAATGGCAGAAATTGACACAACAGTTAAAAGCATTGCATTTAGTTCTGATGTGTCAGAGTCAGACATAATGACGTTAGCCACAATAGAAAACAGGCTTACAGAAGTCAAGTTTGAGCTAATGGGCATTCAAGCACTTGCCAAAGAAGTCGAAAATACATATTATGGGCTTCTGTTTGAAACAAAAGTATATGAACTTAATCTTCCGGAGCGAACCAAAAGCACTCTATACCGTGGAGGTTGTTCCACTATGGGTCAACTCGTTAGTCTAACGCCTACACAGCTGAAAAAAATAAGAAATCTGGGCAAAAAAACCTATAAGGATATTGTTGATATGCTTAAGGAATACGGGCTTCGCCTGAAAGACGAGGATACCACACCAACAGGAGGACACTAAAATGAGTAAGGATATATTTGAAATTATCAACCCCACAAACACATTGGGTGTCTGCCGTCCGTTAGCTCATATTTTAGGGGCTTGTGAAACTATTGTATATAATGCTCTTTTATCAAAGTTCAGATACTATCAAAAGAACGATATGCTTGATGACGGTTGGTTCTACTCTACAATCCCCGACCTTTTTGAAAGCACATCGTTTTCAGCATTTAGGCAGAAACGCTGCATAACGACCCTTGAAAGCTTCGGGCTTATCGAAACCAAAAATCGTGGCTTACCGGCAAGACGCAGCTTCCGTATCATCAATAACCCCGAACTTGTCGAAAAGTTGGTTGCAAAAGGTGAAGAAATAATGCGTTCTGCGAAAATTGAAGCGGCTTTATCCTACGAGAAAAAGCGTAAGCATTCTGATGAGCCTGACCATTCGGAAAGCTGCTTTACCGATGAGGAAGAAGAAACCGTATTCACCGAGGACGCTGCTTCGGCTGAAAATATCGAGGAAAGCGAAAACTCAAATCCTTGTAGTGAAGAAACTGAACAGCAAGCTCCAAAGGAACTTAATAACTTGCTCCAAAGAAACTGCGAAACTTGTTCTGAAGTTTTTACTGCCCCTTCTTCTTTATATAAAACAACAGATAATAAAACATCAGTAAATAATCATCAATCAATCAATCAACAGGCTGCGCCCGATAAGATTGATAGGATTGATGTTCCGCAGACCTCTCCTGTTGTTTCTTCTTCAAAGCGAGCCGAGTATCTTGAACTAATCAAGGAAAATATCGACTATGACTGTCTTATTGAACAAAACCGTAATCGCAAAGACAGGATAGATGAAATATTACACCTTATGGTTGACGTAGTAAGTTCAAACAGGTTTTACATACGGGTAAACGGCGAGGATTTCCCACAAGAGGTAGTTAAATCGCAGTTCCTGAAGCTGGATAGCGGTCACATTGAATACGTCATTATGGCTATGGACAGGTGTCCGAGTGATATTAGGAACATTCGTTCGTATCTGATAACGACGCTGTATAACGCTCCATACACGATTGGCAGTTTCTTTTCAGCTATGGTTAATTACGATATGCACGGCTAAAATTGAGGGTGCTTTAACAAGCACGGAAAGGAAAATATATGAAAACAATAGCAATCTACAACCACAAAGGCGGCGTTGGAAAAACAACGACGGTAATCAACCTTGCGAACGAGCTTTCAATGGCGGGCAAGGTTTTGGTTATTGACTTTGACGGACAGGCGAACAGCTCCCGCTTTTTCGCAGAGCCGAAAGCAGGGCTTGAAACAGCTCTGATAAAGAAAAGTTTCTCCCCCACCGTAGCAAGAAGCACCACACGGTATCCGAACATCGACATTGTAACAGCGACCTCGGCTCTTAACCTTATCGCCGCACAGTTTGAGCAGCTTTCCGATGAGGTGCAGACCGCAAATGTTCGCAAGGTTATGAATTTCGATGATAGTTACGAATACGCTGTTTTAGACTTGCCGCCTGCTCTTACAAAGCTGACAGAAAAGGTTATAACGCTTTCAGACAGCGTATTTGTTCCGATTGAGCTTGGTACATTCGCAATTCAGGGTATTCCCGCCGTTACAAACGCTCTTGCCAACTGTAATGCAAAGTTCGGCGGCTGTATTGTGAACAAGTTCGATAAGGAAAATCCCTCGGATATTGAGCTTTTGGAGCTTCTCAAACACACGCTCGGAAACAAGGTGCTTAATACCACCATTCCTTTCAGCCGTGTAATAAAAAACTCTTTCAGCTACAAGCTGACGGCAAAGGAATATATGAAATGGACGGCGGCGGCAGATGCTTACGAAGAATTAGCAGAAGAAATTGCAGAAAGGATTGAAGAAGAATGAGCAGAAGATTTCAGCTTGACAGCGCAATAGTGGCAGATATTCAGACGGTTAATGCAGACAGCTACATAGATAGCCTTAAAATGATTGACATTGACCTTATCGAGCCGAACAAGAATAATTTCTATGAGATGTCGGAGATTGAAGCCCTTGCGGACGATATTGAGCGACAGGGCTTAATGACGGCGCTGGTAGTATCGGAGCAGAACGGCGGCAAGTATGAGCTTATCAGCGGACACAGGCGGCTTGTGGCTCTTAAATCCCTTATTGCCGACGGACGCAGAAGAAACGGCAAAGTCCCATGTTTCATCAAGGGCGCAAAGCCGAATACCGAAACGGAGCTTGACCTGATAATGCTGAACGCAACGCAGCGTAAATACTCTGACGCTGATACAATGCGTGAGTATGATGAGCTGACACGGATATTCAAGGAACTTGAAGCCGAGGGCAAGACAATCAAGGGCAGAATAAGGGACAGAATAGCCGAAGCCCTTAATGTTTCGCCCGCACAGGTCGGAAAGCTGGATAATATCAAGCACAACGCTATTCCCGATGTTGAGCAGGCTGTCAAAGCGGGAGATATGTCAATCTCTACCGCCAACGAGGTGGCGAAGCTGGCTCCCGAAAAGCAGCAGGAAATAATAACAGAAAAGCCGAAAATCTCCCACAAAGAGGTTAAGGAGATACAGAAGCAGGAGCTTTCTGCCGAAAAGGTTTCTTCCGAAACGGACGAGGAAGAAGATGAGAACGAAGATGACGAGGACGAAACAGGCAGTAAATCCGTTATTCCTGTTACTCTTTCCGCAACCGAAGCCGAAACCCTCTCCCGATATATGGACGATTTACTGCTAATGGCTGACGGAGAGGATTTCAAGGTGCTGCGTTCTCTTGCCAACAAGCTGTAATTTCTCTTGTAATGTGATATTTATAGCACAAATCCTCATTGACACATCGGTTTTTCGGGTGTATAATAAGATTAGAGGCAACAGGACTTGTGAGAAAGGAGCAAAATATGGCTTTACCAACAACAGGTTTCAGCGCAATAGGCATTGAGGAAGTCGAGTGGGGCGAGTTCATAACAGCTTGGTCTATGAGATATATGGACGAGCTGAAAAATAAGTCGTATCACAAGGATTTCAACCCAAAGTTCACAGATGTTCTTGATTGGGCGTTTGCTCACAGGGATATTGTATGGAACACGCCCTTTGCCGAACAGGAAAAGATGATGATTGCAGACGGCGTTCTGACGGAGAGCGACATTATCGAGGTCGCATAACAAACAAAAATTGAATATGTGCTTTAAGCGGAGAATGTAAAAGTTCTCCGCTTTTTTGCGTTTAAGGGGTGATTTTATGATAAATAAGCTGACGGGAGAGCCTGTTTCAGAGGAAATGCAAAGCGTTCTGAAACGACTTGCCGCAAATGAGAGCGTTCCCGAAGCTGAAATAATGGCATTAAAGGAAATCAAAGAAGCCAACTCCTGCATAAGCAGCAGTAAGCCAACAATAGAGCTGAAAAACCGTGCAGGAATACAGAAAGGCGTATTTGACCGATTACAGAATATGGGCAGTGCTGTTACCAAGAGTGACGGCACTGTTTCTTTTTCGGGAGAAATTCGCTGTGAGCGAAGAATGGATATTGTAATCGGTCTGCCTGCGTCGGGCAAGTCCTCTGCTCTGGTCGAGCCTATTTCCGAGATGTATAAGTCGAGAGTTATCGACAGCGACGAAGCAAAGAAGCTGCTGCCCGAATATAATGACGGTTGGGGTGCAGGTGTAGTCCACAAGGAAAGCCAACGCATTTCAGAGCAGCAGTTATTGACCGCACTTGAAAAAGGCGAAAATATCACCTATCCCCGTGTTGGCGGTGATACAACAGAACTTATCAATATAGCGGCTATTGCCAAAAGCAAAGGTTATTCCGTATATGTTCATTTTAACGAGCTTGACCGAAATAAGGCTCTCGGACGAATGATAAATCGCTTTCTTGAAACGGGACGTTACATAAAGCCCGAACTGATAACAAGATACGGAAACGACATAAACAACACCTATGAGCAGGCAAAGAAAGCAACCTCTATTGTTGACGGTTTCTCCAAATGGAGTAATGATGTTCCGCTGGGCAGCCGTCCGAAGCTGATTGAATACAGCGGCTCCTGTGAGGATATTGTAAGAGCCTTTAAGCCTACTCTGGCGGAGCGCTTGGAACAAAGCGAAAGTAATTGCCGTACCCTTCGGGCAAAGATTGACGAGGTAAACGACGTTTTTCGCAAAAATCCCGAACTATCACGGGAATATGTGAAGAAGCGTGACGAGCTGCGGGCACAGAAAGGTTTGACACATCAAACTGCCCCAAAGAAGCCAACGCCGCCGAAACGCTGAAAAATGACTTGAAATTTTTCCTGCATAGTGGTATAATAAGAATACAAGAATAACAGAGGGATAAACGAATGATTTTAATTGAAGAATTGCGCAAACTGAACGCAGCCGAGCATTATGCGGTAACAGAACACGCACGAATACGGCTGTATGAGCGTGGCATAACACTTGATGATGTTATGTGCTGTGTAGCAAATGGCGAAATCATAGAACAATATGAAAATGATAAGCCTTTACCGAGCTGTCTTGTTTTAGGTATGGAAGTTAGGGGCAAATTCATTCATATAGTGGTTAGCCACGATAATGAATTTATCTACCTTATTACCGCATACTATCCCGATGAACAGCAATGGAACAGCGATTTTAAGACGAGGAGGAAATGATTATGATGTGTGTAAATTGCGGTGCAAAAGCTGAAAAAGGTTTTACTACCAGCGTAACCGATTTAGGCAGCTGCCTTGTAATCGTAAGAAATGTTCCCTGTTATAAATGTACGGAGTGCAACGAAATCACCTATACGGGTGATGTGCTGAAAAAGCTGGAAGATATTATTGCACACGCAAGAAAACTTATGCAGGAAATTTCTATCATTGATTATTCAAAGGTTGCATAAGCAATAGAAAACTGAATATTGGCGCTAAGCGGAGAATGTAAAAGTTCTCCGCTTTTTTGCGTTTATAGGGTAAAAACGTGCTATTTATAGCACAAAAGGAGTGATGATATGATTGTCGGTCTGCACGACGCAGATATGGAACACCTTAATCGAGGACAGCGGAGAAAGGTGTTTCCGAACTACGCAATTATGAAAATATCCGCTTATCACAAGGCTTTGGGTGATACCGTCGAATGGTGGGAGCCGTCCAAAAGCTATGACAGGGTTTATTCAAGCAAAATCTTTGATTTTACGCCCGAAAATCCCTGCTGCCCGAAAACACAATAAAAGGTGGAACGGGTTACGGTTTGTTTTCAGATTTGCCAAAGGAAATTGATGAGATGTTCCCCAATTACTCCTTGTATCCCGACTGTGATTATGCTATCGGGTATATTACACGGGGCTGTCCGAACAACTGCCGCTGGTGCGTTGTTCCTCATAAAGAGGGCGCTGTCCGTCCTTACAGAACGTGGGAACAGCTTGTCCGTCCTGACAGCAATAAGCTCGTCCTTATGGATAACAATATTCTGTCCCTTGACTACGGCGTGGAACAACTCAAAAGCCTTATTGACAGCGGATATTCAATAGACTTTAATCAAGGGCTTGACGCAAGGCTTGTTACGGATAGTATTGCGGCAATTCTCGCAAATCTGAAATGGATAAAATTCATACGCTTTAGCTGTGACAGTATTCCACAAATAGAGGCGGTAAAAAACGCTGCTGCTCTCCTTGAAAAATACGGAGTAAAGCCCTACCGCCTTTTCGTTTATCTGCTTGTTACATCGGATTTGCAAAATGCGGAATACCGTGTCGAACAGCTTAAAACGCTGAAAGGAATTACAATCTACGCACAAGCCGAACGGAACGAACGGCTTGGAATAAAGCCTAACAGGTTACAATTAGAATTTGCACAAAGATATATTTACGGCGGCAGTTACAGAAAAATCTCTTGGTCTGAATACGCAAAGGAAAGAGGTTTGATGTAATGCCGTTGTGCTATTTATAGCACAAAAACAGAACAAGGAGGATTTATACAATGGCTGATGAAGTAGGCTCTGCTGCGTTGCAGTCGGGGCAAAAAGTAATTGAGGTAAGCGCCGAACTTATAAAGCTGCTTGCGCCCCTTGCCGAGAAACTGCTCTCTACCGTTTTTCACAAATCGGTTGACGGCATAAACAACGTGGGCGGCAAAATAGCAGATATTACAAGCAAGGGCACAGTTACCAACAAGGCGCTTTTCGGGGAGGCACAGAAAGCAAACTGCGGCATTTCCACAACAAGTAACGTTCTTTCAATGGACGTGGAAAACTTTGTTCAAAAAGCAAAACAGTACAATATCCCCGTTGCCGTTGTAGGCAAAGGCGATAAGCAGACTATTGAGTTTCTTGACCGTGACAAGGGCGTTATCGACCAAATCACACAGGAAATAATGCAGGAACGCTTAAAGGAAGCTCCGCAGAGCGTAAAATCCTTTACAATCAGCGAAAATAACATAACTGCTATGAAAGCCGCCTTTGAGGAACACGGCATTGATTGTCAGTTTATGAAAGCTGCTGACGGAAAAATAAAGTGCGTATATCCCGCCGAAGAAGCCGAACAGGTGGCTGTTATCAAAAACGACTATAAGCAAATGCACAAAGAGGTAGCCGACAACCTTGATATTCAGGTAGGCGAAAACGAAACTCTTGTTGCTGATAACGAGCTTGGAAAATCTTTCGTCTTTACTCCGATGAACAAGACACAGACTATGAAGATGTTGCAGGAGCAGTTCGGTTATTCCGAAGCAAAGGCAGATTTGGCGGCAAACAAGATATGCCGTGATTTAGGTCTTGATAAGAAAAAGTTCTTTGCAAATACACAGCAGTACGATAATCTGAACTCGCTTAAAACGAATATCCGATACCAAAGCGACGACCTTACATTGAGAGATGTCCGCTTTGACGCTGTTAATTTCAAGGACGGCGGCACAACTCATATTGTTATTCAGAACGGCGATAAGTCGGCAGCTCTCACGCCCGACAGAATGACTGAAACCGAGATGATGAACATTTGCACAAATCAGCTCGGTATGTCGGAGTATCAGGCGCAGAAAGCCGTTGAAAAGTCTGCCAAAATCAACAGGCAGGTCAACTCGCAGATTGAGGAACGTGGCGTAAGCAAGGACGGCGTTTCCCATACCGTTCAGATAGAGCGCAGCACAAAGGATACTTTCTTGGTGCGGTTAGGTGATAAATCCAAAACCTACAATTTCAATACCATAAATGTTGCCGATAAGGTCGCAAGGGATTTCAATATCCCAAATGAAAACGCACAGCGGATTGTCGAAAAGGCGAAGCAGCAAAGCGCTTTGCAGAACA
>JBJERI010000198.1:0-8567 GCA_051882195.1 Ruminiclostridium sp.
CTTGGGGCGCTTTTTTTCGTGAAAAAAGCGCCCCAAACCCCTGCAAAAAATCGTTCTATCATAGGAGTTTCGCCATCTGCGGATGGCGACTTAGGGCGTTGCCCTAAGAACCCACAAGCTTTTGAAAAAGCTTGTGCAAAACTTTTTATTCTTTGGCAAAGGCAATAACTTTTTGCCTGTCCACCATCTCATCAAAATATTACGAAACGGAGGCTCTTTCTTGATATTAAAGGAATTACATGTCAAAAATTTTCGTAATATAGATGAAGCCTCTTTCCTCTTTCACCCCCTTGTAAACATCTTCACAGGCAACAACGCTCAGGGCAAAACCAACCTTATGGAAGCAATTTCCCTCTGTTTAGGCGGCAGCTTCCGTCAGTCAAAAACAACTGAATTTATACCCATAGGAAAAACCGATGATAAAACTACAATCAGTTTAAAGTTTACCTTTGACGCTTTCCCTGAAAAGGAAAACATAATCGAATACGAGCAAAAAGGCAGCACCGTAAAAGTAACGCTTAATAAACTACCTGTAAAAAATGCTGCTCAATTATACGGAAAGTTAAGATATGTAGTGTTCGTTCCCGAGGATTTGTTCATAGTAAAGGGCAACCCTGAACAAAGACGTGCCTATATTGACGGCGTTGCGGATATGATGAACAAAATCCACCACGCAAAGCTTATGGAATACAACAAGGCGCTGCGGCAGAAAAATAACCTCCTTGCAAAGCTGAACGCTCCCGTTTCCGACTATGACAGGACAATGCTTTCAACCTGGAACGAAAGCCTTGCTCGGCTTGGGGTCAACGTAATGTACGGCAGGCTTAAGCATTTCTATACGCTGAGAGAATATCTTTATAACATATACTCACAGTTAAATCAGAATAACGAACAGCTTACCGCCGAATATTTCAGCACCGTAATGAACACGGCGGATTTCGACTACAATGACACGGATTTCCTTTACAAAAGGTATTTTGAGGAGCTGGAAAACAGCCTTGACAAGGAGCTGATTTTCCGATATACCGTAACTGGCGCTCACCGTGACGATATTGCTTTTTCCATTAACAGAATGAACAGCCGCGACTTTGCCTCACAGGGTCAGGTAAGGAGCATTGCCCTTGCGCTTAAGCTTGCTGAGGCGGAAATGATACGGGACAGGACGGGGGATTCTCCTGTGGTTATCCTTGATGATGTGTTAAGTGAGCTGGACGAGTACCGCAGGAATTTCGTCATAAACAGCATTACAGGCAGACAAGTGTTCATAACAGGCTGTAATGTGAACGATATGAGGGGCTTTTCTTCGGGAAAAATGTGGAATGTATCAAAGGGCAGCTTTACCGAGAGTAATTAGTGATAGTACAAATACTTTAAGTATAACGAAAAAGACATAAAACATCTACTAAAAGTAATATTTCAATTAATAAACACCCAAAGTAAAGAAAGGATAGATATGTATATTCACCTCGGAGCAGATATAACCGTTGACAGCGGCGAAATTGTGGGCATATTCGACCTTGAAAAAACCTCGGTGCAAAAGTCGGTAAACGAGTACCTTTCCGCCTGTCAGAAAGCAGGAAAAATTTATTACGTTTCCCTCGATATGCCAAAAAGCTTTATTGTCTGCTCGGAAATGGTTTATGTTTCCAACGTTTCCGCAAATACCTTGCTAAAGAGGTGGAAAGAGGGAGAAAAAGGCATAATCCATAGCATAGTGCAATACAGTGAAATTTAATAATTTTTCCCCAAATTTTTCGGTCAAAAACCTTGAAAAATCTGGGGTTTTATGCTATAATAGAGGTATACTATTATATAATATACAACGTTACAATTTACCGAGAAATAAAGGAAAAGAAAAATGGACGAAAACACAAAGGTAACTCACGAATATGGCGCAGACGATATACAAATACTGGAAGGTCTTGAGGCGGTAAGAAAACGCCCCGGTATGTATATCGGCTCAACAGGTCCAAGCGGACTGCATCACCTTGTTTATGAAATCGTGGATAACGCAATTGACGAGGCGCTGGCAGGCTACTGTACCGAAATAGATGTGCGGATTCTCCCCGACGACGTTATTCAGGTAACGGACAACGGACGAGGAATCCCCACGGGAATACACCCAAAGGAGGGCATTTCCGCCGCAACGGTTGTTTACACCATACTCCACGCAGGCGGCAAATTCGGCGGCGGCGGATATAAGGTGTCGGGCGGTCTTCACGGCGTTGGCGCTTCGGTTGTAAATGCGCTGTCGGAATGGCTGGAGCTGGAGGTTTATGACGGAACAAACGTACATTACCAGAAATTCCAGAGAGGCCATTACGATGAGCAGCTTAAAATAATCGGCAAAACGGACAAAACGGGTACAAGGGTACGCTTTAAGCCCGACGGAACGATTTTCCACGATACCCATTTCGATTATAACACATTGCTTACAAGACTCCGTGAGCAGGCGTTTCTTAACGGCGGAATAAAGATTATTTTCTCCGATTTGCGTGATGAGGAAAATATTGCTACCGAAACGCTGAAGTATGACGGCGGTATTTCAAGCTATGTTGAGTGGCTGCAAAAGGAGAGAGCCGCCGATGTGCTGCACCCCGACGTTATCTATTTAAGCGGAATACTGGACGAGGTAACGGTGGAGGTTGCGTTCCAGTACAACACCGATTTCAACAGCGAGGCGATACGCTCATTCGCAAACAATATCCATACCATTGACGGCGGTACTCACGAAATGGCTTTCAAGAGGGCGCTCAGCAAGGTTGTAAACGACTTTGTAAAGGTTTATCTTGAGGAGCAGTCAAAGTCAAAGCAGAAGAAAACCAAGTCCGCCAAGAAAAATGACGAGGATAAAAAGGAATTTGTTGCGTTAAGCGGCGAGGCTATCAGAGAGGCTATCAACGCTGTTGTTTCGGTAAAGCTGCCCGAATGTGAGTTCGAGGGACAGACAAAGGGCAAGTTAGGCAATCCCGAGGTTGGTCCTATCGTGTATAAGGTTGTTACCGAAAAGCTGACCTATTATTTCGAGGAGCACCCCGAAACGGCGCAGATAATTATTACAAAGGCTATAAATTCACAGGCAGCAAGGGACGCCGCAAAGAAGGCAATGGAGGCAAAGAGAAAAAGCGCTTCCGACGGTGCGGGACTTCCCGGAAAGCTTGCGGACTGCTATGAAAAGGACACAAGGCTTACCGAAATTTATATTGTCGAGGGTGACTCGGCGGGCGGCTCGGCAAAGCAGGGCAGAAACAGCCGCTATCAGGCAATACTGCCGCTTTGGGGCAAAATGCTGAACGTTGAAAAGGCGAGAGCGGACAAGGTTTACAGCAACGAAAAGCTGATACCTGTTGTAAAGGCGCTGGGCACGGGAATAAGCGAGGATTTCGACATTACTAAGCTTAGATACGGCAGAGTTATTATAATGGCCGATGCCGATGTGGACGGAAGCCATATCAGAGCATTGCTGCTGACCTTTTTCTTCCGCTTTATGCGGCCGCTGATTGAACAGGGTCATGTTTATCTTGCACAGCCGCCGCTGTTCAAGGTGTTCAGAGGAAAGCAGGTAAGATACGCTTTCAGCGATGAGGAGCGTGACGCATACACGGCGGAGCTTGCAGGGGAGAATAACGCTAAGGTTGAGGTACAGCGTTATAAAGGTCTTGGTGAAATGGACCCCGACCAGCTTTGGGAAACCACAATGGACCCTGAGCGGAGAACAATGATACAGGTAACGCTTGAGGACGCAGCAAAGGCGGATCAGATTTTCTCTATTCTTATGGGCGATAAGGTTGAGCCGAGAAGAGAGTTTATTGAGCAGAATGCGAAGTACGTTGAAAATCTGGACATTTAAACAGTTAACAGTTAATAGTTAATAGTTAATAGTTAATAGTTAACAGTTATTGAATAAGCGCAAGGCTTATGCCTTTGCCAAGGAATAAAAAGTTTTGGTCAAGCTTTTTCAAAAGCTTGCGGGTTTTTAGGGCAGAGCCCTAAATCGTCCTCCGCAGAGGACGAAATTCCCCAATATAAAACGATTTTTTGCAGGGGTTTGGGGAGCTTTTTTCACGAAAAAAAGCGCCCCAAGAGTGAAAAATCAAAACCGAGTTATCCTCAAAAACATGCCGGTGGCATGTTTTTGACGGTACAGGCATAGCGAACAGGCAATATCAAGGTATTAAGTGAAAAAACCACCTTGAAAGCCGCATTTTTACAATCCCCACAAAAAAACACATATTAAATAGAAAACTCAATGGGAGAGCTTAATCCGAAAACCATTTACAGAAAGGAAAGCTTATGAATTCCCCCGAAAATAACGAAAAGAATATTGAAAAATTAGAGCAGACAGGAAAAGTTTACACCGACGATGAATCCGAAAAGCACGAATCCAAAATCGACGAGGTGACAAAAGAACCGCCCCTTGCCTTTCCGAGAAGGGTTGTGGGCTGGATTTGCATTGCATTGTGGGTTTTCAGCATTGTAATGCTGATGATGGGACAGTTTGACTTTTCCGTGGCAATGCCCTTTATGATGTTTGGACTGGGCGCTTATGCGGCGCTGAATATCCCCGTTTTTATTCAGAAGGGCAAGATTTTCGACATTGTGGTTTGCTGTGCCGCAACCGCAGTCTGCTTTATCGTGGCGGTGGGACTGCTTGTTTACGGCGGCAGTCAGCCGGGCTAAGGAGTGTTTGATATTAACGAGATACAGATAAAATACGATGTGACCCTTGATGAAACGGAAAAAGGCTTTAAGCAGTTTCAGAAAAGGTTCATGCTGAAAAGAAAAATAATCTACACCGTTGTTTACGCAATCGTGGTGGGACTGGGCATTGACCTTATTGTAAAAAATCCCACGTCCATAATCGGCTATATTGCCACCGCCCTTGGTCTTGGACTTATTGCGGTGCAGTGGGTAAGACCCTATTTCGTCCGCAAAAAGATGATTACAACCTTAAGCGGTCTAAACGAGGAAAGATACGTTACCACCTTTTTCCCCGACAGAATCGAGGTTGAAACGGACATTATCGAGGAGGAAGAAACGGAAACGGTTGCTATTACCCGAATGGGCGTAATTCCCGTTGAGGAGGGCAGCGAGGCGGAAAAGGAGCTTCAGGAAAATCCTCCCGAAAACGTTAAAACCGAGAAAAGTGTTTATGAAATCGCACACACGGAGCTTTCCTCGGAGGAATTAGAGGATATGTTCCTGCTTTACGTCAACCGCTCTCTGATTTATATTTACCCCAAGAGATGCCTTACAGAGGAGCAGGTTAAGGCGGTCAGGGATTATTTTGAGGATAAGGATATTTAAGGTGAAGCAGATTTTTCACTTATAATTTTTGACTTGGCTCGTCGAAAAACGTGCCAAGAGTGGAATTGCAAAGCAATTCCACAGAGCACCCTTTTTCGAGAATTTTGTTGTGTAAATTATTCAGTTTTGGGGCGCTTTTTTTCTTGAAAAAAGCTCCCCAAACCCCTGCAAAAAATCGCTTTATCATAAGGGGTATTTCGCTCACTGCGGTGATGCGACTGCGAGGAATTTGGCAAGCCAAATTCCTCATAGGCTTCTGCCCTAAGAACCCACCACCTTTTGAAAAAGGTGGACGAAAACTTTACTTCTTTGGCAAAGGCAAATTGTTTAATAAAAATTTTTCATAAGGATCTAAAATGGAAAACAACAACATCTACCCAAACGAAAAACTTATTCAGACGGACATTGAAGCCGAGATGAAAAAATCTTTCATGGAATACTCCATGTCGGTTATTATTTCCCGTGCTTTGCCCGATGTCCGTGACGGTCTTAAGCCCGTTCACCGCCGCATTATCTACACCATGAACGACGCAGGCAATACCTCCGATAAGCCTTATCGAAAGTGCGCCTACACCGTCGGCGAAGTGCTGGGTAAATACCACCCCCACGGCGACGCCTCCGTTTATGACGCTATGGTGCGCCTTGCACAGGATTTCTCTCTGCGCTATCCAATGGTTGACGGTCACGGAAACTTCGGTTCGGTTGACGGAGACCCGCCTGCCGCTTACCGTTACACCGAGGCAAGACTGTCCAAAATGGCGGACGAAATGCTCCGTGACATTAACAAAAACACCGTTGATTTCGGGCCAAACTACGACGATAAGCTGCAGGAGCCCCTCGTGCTCCCGTCACGTTTCCCCAATCTCCTTGTAAACGGCAGTACGGGTATCGCCGTAGGTATGGCTACAAATATTCCGCCTCATAACCTTTGCGAAATTATCGACGCAATCAATCTGATGATTGAAAACCCCGATGTTTCTGTTGAAAGCCTTATGAGTGTGGTAAAAGGCCCGGATTTCCCAACGGGCGGCATCATCATGGGTCATTCGGGAATCCGCTCCGCTTACTACACGGGCAGAGGAAAAATTATTCTCCGTGGCAAGGCGGAAATTGTGGAGGAATCCACTCACACAAGAATCGTTATTACCGAAATTCCATATATGGTAAACAAGACCAGACTGCTTGAAAGTATCGGCGTTTTAATGCACGATAAGCGCATTGACGGCATTGCAAACCTCCGTGACGAATCGGGCAGAGATGGTATGAAAATAGTTGTGGAGCTTAAGCGTGACGCCAACGCAAACGTTGTGCTTAACAAGCTTTACAGCTTTACACAGCTTCAGGACACGGTAGGCGTAATTATGCTTGCTCTTGTAAACGGCGAGCCGAAAATACTTTCCCTCCGTGAAATGCTGGAGCAATATCTGATTTTCCAGAAGGACGTTATCCGCAGAAGAACGGAATACGACCTTGAAAAGGCAAGGGACAGAGCCCATATTCTGCAAGGCTTTATGCTTGCAATCGACAATATTGACGAGGTAATAAAAATACTCCGTGCCAGCAAGTCGGTGCAGGAGGGCAAGGAAGCCTTAATGGAGCGCTTTAAGGACGCGGATATGTCAAAGCTCCTTTCAAGGGCAATGGACGAGCAGTACAAGGATATTGAGTTTGAATACACAATCGGTCTTTCCGAAGCCCAGGCTGACGCAATCGTGCAGATGAGATTGGGACAACTGACAGGCTTGGAGCGTGAAAAGATAGAAGCCGACCTTGCCGACCTTATGGGCAAAATCAAGGAATTTATGGCAATTCTTGGGGACGAAAAGAAGCTTACCGAGATTATCAGCAATGAGCTTGCAGTAATCCGCAAGAAGTATGGCGATGAGCGAAGAACAGCCATTGAGGAGGTAAGCGGCGAGGTTGATATTGAAGACCTTATTCCCGTTGAGGAATGTGTCCTTACCTATACAAATATCGGCTATATCAAGCGCCAGGCGGCTGAAATTTACAATATTCAGAAGCGTGGCGGCAAGGGCGTTTCGGGTATGAAACAGCGTGACGAGGACTTTGTGGAGGATATGTTCATTGCCTCTACCCACGACAATATACTGTTTGTCACCAACAAGGGCAATATGTACAAGCTGAAATGCTATGAAATTCCCGAGGGCTCAAAGCAGAGCAGAGGCACTAATATTGTAAATCTGCTGCAGCTTGGCGAGGGCGAGCGCATAGCGGCAATGATGAAAACCGCCGATTTTGCGGACAACAAGTTCTTTATCTGCGTAACAAAGCAGGGCAAAATAAAGCGCACGCCGCTCAGCGACTTTAAGAACGTGAGAAAGAACGGTCTGAGAGCAATTACTCTTGCTGAGGGTGACGAAATTGCCGCCGCTCATCTTACAGAGGGCGACAGCGGAGTTATTGTAGCAACCCATAACGGCGCAGCAATCTGCTTTATGGAAATGGGCATAAGGAGCATGGGACGAACCGCACAGGGCGTTAAGGCGATAAAGCTTCGTGAGGGGGACTATGTTGTAGGCGCTGCAAAGGCTTATGACAAGAATATGACCATTCTCACCGTTACGGATAAGGGAATGGGCAGACGCTCCGAGCTTGTAAGCTACCGCTTGCAGAACAGGGGCGGCTACGGAATCCTCAACTACAAGGTCAGCGAGGAAAAGGGCTATGTCTGCGGAATCAAGGCGCTGGGGGCTGACGACGACGTTATCCTTATCAGCACAGACGGCATAATTATCCGCTTCAGAGCAAATGATATCCGTGTAATGGGCAGATACGCAACGGGTGTAAGAGTAATGCGCCTTGGCGAGGACAGCAGAGTAGTAGCCTTTACAAGAACGGAGCATGACGATACAGCGGAAATTTCCGAGGTTGAGCAGGCAAGCGAGGAGGAAATCGCAAAGGCAGAGGCTGAGGAGAAGAACGAGGTTATTGTTGAAGAGCCGGTTGATGAAACGGAAGAAGAGCAGGAAAGCACTGATAGCGAAAATAGTGACGAATAAAAGGGAAGAGCGGTTTTATAGCCGCTCTTTTTGATTGCTGAAATAGTTTTTGCCTTTGGCAATAGCAAAAACTTAATGCCTTTGCCAAAGCTAAAAAGTTTTGGTCAAGCTTTTACAAAAGCTTGCGGGTTTTTAGGGCAGAGCCCTAAATCGTCCTCCGCAGAGGACGAAATTCCCCATGTCAAAACGATTTTTTGCAGGGGTTTGGGGCGCTTTTTTCACGAAAAAAAGCGCCCCAAG
>JBJERI010000199.1:0-8531 GCA_051882195.1 Ruminiclostridium sp.
TCCTGCGGAATATGGCTTTTGTTCAGGTACTTCCGTTTTATTATGAAAAGTCAGTCTGCAAATTCAAAACCAACCCAAACCAAAAACAGGAGGAAATAAAAATGGCACAGCATCTTGAAGGACTTATGGGCACATCAATGGAGAAAATCCGTGAGCTGGTTGACGTAAACACAATTATAGGCGACCCAATTTCATCTCCCGACGGAACGGTGATTATCCCCGTTTCAAAGGTAACATTCGGCTTTGTGGCAGGCGGCTCGGACATTCCCGCCAATGTAACAAAGGACGTTTTCGCAGGGGGCTCGGGGGCAGGAATCACAATCAAGCCTCAGGCGTTTATCGTTATAAAGGCAGACGGGGACGTTAAGCTGCTTGAAATGGGCGCAAAGGACAACGGCGTTGTTGACGGACTTATCGGCGGAATCCCCGACCTTATCACCAAGGTAAAGGACATTTTCGCAAAGGACAAGGAAGCCGCCGAGGAAACAGCGGAAGAAAATACACAAGCCGAGGAATAAACCATAATATTTTGTACAGCCGCCGCATAAGCTTTATGGACGAGGTGGTTGTATGAAAAAAGTAATTTCGGTTTTTATAGCTTTCTGCACGGCGTTTATTCTTGTGCAGAGAGTCAATGCGGAGGGGGACTTCTATACCTCCGCCGCAAGCGCAATACTGATTAACGCAGACACGGGTACTGTTCTTTACGCCAAAAACGAAAATGAACAGCGTGCCATTGCAAGCACTACAAAAATACTTACCGCCCTTATCACCCTTGAAAGCGGCGATTTGGATACGCAGTTCACCGTTGACAGCAATGCAATAAAGGTTGAGGGCACTTCAATGGGACTGCGTGAAAGGGACATTGTAACCCGGAGAGATCTGTGCTACGGAATGTTATTGCCCTCGGGCAACGACGCAGCAAATGCGGCGGCGGTAAATATTGCAGGCTCTCTTTCAGCCTTTGCCGACCTTATGAACAAAAAGGCGGAGGCTCTTGGAATGACCTCCAGCCATTTTGTCACCCCGTCAGGCCTTGACGCAGAGGGACATTATTCAACTGCCCGTGATATGGCAATTCTCACTATGGCGGCGCTGGAAAACGAGGATTTTGCGGAAATATGCCGTCTTGCCAACGCAAAGCGCTGTTTCGGAAATCCGCCCTACGAGCGCTGGCTATCCAATTCCAACAAGCTTTTGTGGAATTACGAGGGCTGTATCGGCGTTAAAACAGGCTTTACCGACAATGCAAGGCGCTGTCTTGTTTCCGCCGCAAAACGTGACGGAGTAAGGCTTATTGCGGTTACGCTGAACGCTCCCAACGACTGGAGCGACCATAAAAAAATGCTGGACTACGGCTTTTCCGTGGTAAAAAACCACACAATTGACGTGGATTTGTCGGGCTTATGCGTACCCGTTATCAGCGATACCGAAAGCAGTATGACTGTTGTTCCCGAAACGGCGGTTGAAATAGCGGTAACAGATGAGGAGCTTTCCCGCATTGAAACAAGGATTACCGTTGAGCCTTTTATTTACAGCGGCTTTGAACGGGGCGCAAAGGCGGGAAAAATTGACCTTGTACTTGACGGAAAGGTGTTAAAAACCGTACTGCTTGTAACCTCGGAGGGCTGCAATCAGACAGCCGAGCCGCTGAATTTCTTAGACGGAATTATACAGTTCTTCAAAAAACTGTTCTAAATAACAAATAGTATAAAAATCAGGATAACAAAAATGGAAAAAATCAGATTACAGAAAATAATAGCCGACGCAGGCTACTGCTCACGAAGAAAAGCGGAGGAATATATTGCCAACGGGCAAGTCAAGGTAAACGGCCGTGTTGCAGGACTTGGTGACAAGGCAGACCCACGCAACGACCTTGTTACCGTCTGCGGCGAGAAAATAAACAGCGAGGAAACCCAACTTCGCTACATCAAGCTTTACAAGCCAAGGGGCTACGTTACCACAATGGCTGACCAGCACGGCAGAAAAATTGTTACCGAGCTGCTGACAGACGTAAAGGAACGTGTTTACCCTATCGGACGGCTTGACCGAAACTCCGAGGGGCTATTGCTGCTTACCAACGACGGCGCTTTCGCCAATGACATTATGCACCCAACCCACCACGTCAGCAAAACCTACCGTGTTACTATTCCCTCAGCCGTTACCGAGGAACAGCTTGAAAAAATGGCAGGGGGCGTTGAAATCGAGGAGGGCGTAGTTACTCAGCCCTGCACCATAAACGTGCTTGTAGAGGGGGCGGAGCGCACTGTCCTTGAATTTATCATCAAGGAGGGCAAGAACCGCCAGATTCGTAAAATGTGCGCCGCAGTTTCCCTTGAAGTAAGCAGACTTCGCAGAACAAACATCGGCGGCGTAAAGCTTGGTATGCTGAAACCGGGAGAATATGCGGACTTGACTAAGGAGGAGCTGCGGATTCTCCGTGCCTCAGCAGGAAAACCAATGGAAAGAAACGGCAGGAAAAAGAAATGATTGAACTGGGATTTGACGGTGAAAAGGACGGAAAGCTTTTGTTCACAGTAAAGGAAAAAGATGAAATTCTTTGTTCCTTGTATGCAAATCTCAATACCGAAAGTATAATTATATCAGAACTCAACGGAGAGGAAATGTTTTTCGACCCCATAATCAGAACGGCAATGAACTGGGCGTCGGGAAAAGGCATTTCCTCTTGTATTTTTTCACTTTCTGACGATTATATGAACAAACTATATTCCCTGGGTATTGTAGAAATGAACAATAATTCTATACCTGACATCGAGTATTTTTTCAAAACTAAAAAAAATTGTGGAAAAGGCTGAAAACCCTTGAAATTCTCTCCATTTTATAGTATAATTTATCGTGGAGAAATATTAAGGGTAATTTTGTTAATTAAATAACAAACTCTTAGCCTAATAAGAATAATTGATTGGAGGATTTTCCAAGTGGCAGAGAAAAAGACAATTGCTGAAATGGAACAGAAGATTTCTGACAGTGAAGCAAGAAACAGACTTATTTCCCTGTTTGACGAGGATAGCTTCGTTGAGCTGGACAAGTTTGTTTCATCAAAGGGAGAAACTGTGGGAGTAATCACAGGCTACGGTCTGATTGACGGCTCTACGGTTTACGCTTTTGCGCAGGATATGAGCGTTAAGAGCGGCGCTGTCTGCAAGGCTGCGGCGGCAAAAATCAAGAAGATTTACGAGCTCGCAATTAAGAACGGCTCCCCCGTTGCCGCAATTTACGACTCAAACGGCGCAGACGTAAGCGAGGGCATTGAGCTTCTTGCAGCTTACGGCGAAATTGCAGAAGCAAGCGCAAAGCTTTCGGGCGTTGTACCGCAGATTGCTATTGTATCGGGCGTCTGCGCAGGCACAACAGCAATGCTGGCTTGTATGGCGGATTACGTTATTATGACCGAAAAGTCCGAGCTTTTCATGACTGCTCCGTCTATTGCAGAGGACAATGTTCCCAATGCGGGAACAGCGGAAAATGCGGCTAAATCAGGCGTTGCTGCAATAGTTGCAAAGGACGATGCAGAAGCCATTGCGGCAGCAAAGAAGCTTATTGCAATTCTTCCCCAGAACAACCTTGAGCTTGCAGGCAACGACTATTACGAAGAAAACACAGCCGATGTTACCGCAGATTTAAAGGGCGGCGATATGGCAAAGGCTCTTGCAGACGCAGACAGCGTTATTGAGCTTTACAAGGATTTCGGCACAGCGGCTTGTGTTGCTCTTGGCAGCATTAACTGGCGCACAACAGGCTTTGTTGCAGTAACAGGCAAGCTTACCTCAGCCGACAGCGCTAAGATTGCACGCTTTGTAAGCACCTGCGACGCTTTCTCAATCCCCGTTGTTACAATTGCAGATACAGAAGGCTTTGAGCCAAGCGCAGCCGCAGAGCTTGCAGGCTCTATCAGAGATGCAGCAAAGCTTACGCAGGTTTACGCTTCCGCTACAACCGCAAAAATCACACTTATCACAGGCAAGGCTTACGCAGGAGCTTATGTTGCGCTCGCTTCCGCTTCCGACTTTACTCTTGCATTTGAGGACGCTGTAATTGCTCCATGCGCTCCCACAGCAGCCGCAATTATGCTTTACAGCGACCAAATCGACAGCAAGGAAAAGCTTGCAGAGCTTGCCGCAGAATATGAAGCTAACGACGCTTCTCCTTTCAACGCTGCCGCTTACGGCTATGTTGACAGAGTAATCACAGCAGACGAGGCAAAGGCTGCCATTACTTCCGCTATGGATCTGCTTTCAGGCAAGAGAGTTGCTGCTCCCGCAAGAAAGCACATCAACTTTGTATATTGATTTTAATTCTACCGAAAGGATTTTTGAAAGATGAAAAGATATAACATTACAGTAAACGGTAACACCTACGACGTAACAGTTGAAGAAGCTGACGGCGCTTCCGCTTCTGCTCCTGCTGCCGCTCCCGCCGCTGCTCCAAAGGCTGCCGCACCAAAGAAGGCTGCCGCTCCCGCAGGCGCGCAGGGCTCTGTTAAGATTGAATCCCCAATGCCCGGCACAATCGTTGCTATCAAGGCAAACGTTGGCGACAAGGTAACAAACGGCACAGTTATTGCTGTTCTCGAGGCTATGAAAATGGAAAACGACATTGTTGCTTCAGGGGACGGTGTTATCGCTTCTATCAACGTAACAAAGGGCGAATCCGTAAATACAGGCTCGGTTATCGCTACATTAAACTAATGCGTCACAGAACGACATAAAGGAAAGGAACCTTTAAATATGGCAAAAGTAAAAATTACCGAAACCGTGCTTCGTGACGCTCACCAGTCCCTTATTGCCACAAGAATGACAATGGACGAAATGCGCCCGATTTTAAGCACAATGGATAAAATCGGTTTCTACTCGCTGGAATGCTGGGGCGGCGCAACATTTGACTCCTGCCTCCGCTTCCTTGATGAAGACCCATGGGAAAGACTGCGTATTCTCCGCAAGGAAATGCCCAACTCCAAGCTTCAAATGCTGTTCAGAGGACAGAATATGCTTGGCTATCGTCACTACGCTGACGATGCTGTAAACTATTTCGTTCAGAAGTCTGTTGCAAACGGTATTGACATTATCCGTATTTTCGACGCCCTCAACGACATCAGAAACCTTAAGACAGCTATTGCCGCCGCTAAGAAAGAGGGCGCTCACGCACAGGTTGCAATTTCTTTCACAACAGGCGATATTTTCACAAACGAATACTATGTAAACTACGCTAAGCAGTGCGAAGCTGAGGGCGCTGATTCTATCTGTATCAAGGATATGGCCGCTCTTCTTCTCCCATACAGAGCAGGCGAGCTTGTAAAGGAAATCAAGGCTGCGGTAAACATTCCCGTACAGCTTCACACACACTATACATCGGGCCTTGCTTCAATGTGCCTTTTAAAGGGCATTGAAAACGGCTGCGACATTATTGATACTGCAATGTCACCACTGGCAAACGGCACGTCACACGCTCCAACAGAGTCAATGGTAGCCGCTCTTGCAGGCACAGAGTATGACACAGGTCTTGACCTTGTAAAGCTGAACGAGGTAAGAGAATACTTTATGAAGCTTCGCAAGAAGTACATTGACTCGGGTCTGCTCGACCAGAAGATGCTTGCGGTAAATCCAAACGCTCTTATTTATCAGGTACCCGGCGGAATGCTTTCCAACCTGCTTTCACAGCTTAAGCAGGCAGGCAAGGAAGATCAGCTTGACCAGGTTCTCCAGGAAGTACCGAGAGTTCGTGCAGATTCGGGCAACCCGCCCCTTGTTACTCCAACATCACAGATTGTGGGCACACAGGCTGTATTCAACGTAATCACAGGCGAACGCTACAAGACTGTTACCAAGGAATTTAAGGATATGGTAAAGGGCGCTTACGGCAAGACTCCAACGGAAATCGACCCCGAATGGAGAGCAATGATTCTCAAGGGCGAGGAGCCTATCACCTGCCGTCCTGCAGACCTGCTTGAACCCGAGCTTGAAAATATGCGCAAGGAATGTGAACAGTGGATCGAACAGGAGGAGGATGTGCTTACCTACGCAATGTTCCCCAAGGTTGCTCCAAAGTTCTTCGAAAAGCGCAGAGATAAGCAGAACGGAATTGACTCCGCACACGCTGACAAGGCAAACAAGGTTATGCCCGTTTAATCAACAGTATATAATAAAAAATCCTGAGAAGTGCAAGCCTCTCAGGATTTTTTATTCGCTTAAGTCAATATCAACGCTGTACTCCCCGTCAATCAGAACGTAATTCTGCTTATACTTTTCTGCAAGGGCAAGAAAATGTGCATTGTCCTGCAAAACGTTCTCCAATGTGCAATACTCGTCGTCAAGGCGGTTTTCAATAGCGTTTTCATATTCCTTTATGTCTGCAAAATGCTTTCTGATGTAGTTTTCGCTCATTACAAGGCAATAGTACTTTATTTCATCAAGGTATTCCCTCTCAAAGCTATTTTCCCAATCAAAAGGAATGTAGCAGCCCTCCACAATCATATTTTGCTTGTTTTCAACTGCCGTTTTAATCATCTCACACACTATACACCATAAGTATTCGGTCAATGCCTCGTCGCTGCTTTCGGGAGTAAGTGTGGTGTTTCCGCTTCTGATAAGCCCCATTTTCAGGTGGTCAATGGACAAATAGGGGTATTTGTACTTTTCAAGAAGCTTCTGTGCAAGGAGCGTTTTGCCCGTGTGGGACGCTCCCGTTATCAAAACAATCATATTATGCCTTTCTTTTAAGTTGTATGTTATGCTTACTTATACTTGCGGGCTTATTTATCTGCCTGCTCTTCCCTTTCACGCCGCTTATCCTCACGGCAAGCCATTGCCAAATAGTAAATCCCACATAAACCAAGCAGCGAAAATGAAATCATCAGCAAGAAGCTTTCCCCTACCATTCCGTTTTCAAGTAAAGGCTCTTCCTGGAAAAGATAAGTAATCGTGTTAAACAGTCCAATCCCTATCCAACAGGAAGAAACGAACTTTGCATAGGTTGTGCCGTTTACGCCGAACAATGCACCTTTAGCGCTGCACCTGATAAGCCACCATATAACGCAAATCACCCCGAACAGCGCCAGAGTAACGAAATAGCTGCTGCACCACTGATATACCGCTTCCATAAAGAAGGTGTTTATTGCCGTCAGACAGGCATATATAATCAGCGCTTCGGTTATTTGCTGAGAACGGACAATGTTCTGCCGCTCGTCATAGATAGGCTTTTCTGCCCCATTCTCGCCGAGTATAATGTTTTCACAGAATTTATCAAAGGATTTTAAGCTCATTTTTTCCTCCTACTCCCAGAAAAGTTCATCAAGGGTTTTGTTCAGGGCTTTGCAAATGGCAATGCAAAGCTTTATGGTGGGGTTGTAATCGCCGTTTTCCACAGCGCTGATTGTCTGTCGGGTAACGCCTGCTTTTTTTGCAAGCTGGTCCTGAGACATATCCAATGCGGCGCGGGCGGCTTTTATTCTGAGATTTTTCGCCATTATATCACCTCAGTTAGTATTGTAGCATATTATTGATATAATGTCAAGTATATTTTACTTTATGTGTAATAAAAATGGCAATAAAGGAAAAAGAAAAAGGCGACTCTTTCGAATCGCCTTTATGTAATTCAGAATGAATTACTTTCTCTTCTTAGCAACGATAACTGCGCCTGCAGCAACGATTGCAAGACCTGCAACAGCAGCTACGCCCTCAACGCCTGTGTCAGGTGTTGTCTTGTCGCCTGTTGTTGTAGTTGTTGTGTCTGTTGTTGTGTCAGCAGTTGTATCAGCTGTTGCATCGTCTGCAGCAGCGTCATCTTCAGCAGCGTCACCTGCAACGCCTGTGCCGGATACTGTGAATGTAACTTCCATTGTTGTCCAAGCGCCTACAGCCTTGTCAATAGGAGTAGCAGAAGCGTCAGCAGCTAAACCGTCGATTGTTCTTGCGTCTTCAGGAAGCTGGCTTACCCATTCGTTGTAAATGTTAGCTCTTGTTGTAACGCCGTCATCGGAAGATGTGTAAGGAGTGCCTGTGAAAGCAACTTCAACGCCATCAAACTTGATAGAGTCGATTGTAAGAATCATGCCGGGGAACAGTGTTTCGCCGTTTACAACCTCGATAGCTGCAAAAGCAAGGTCTGTTGTACCATCAACTGTAACCATTTCGCCTGTTTCCTCGTCTTCGAACTCAGCAGCAGCGTCAACGGAAACTGTGTATGTACCGTCGCCTGTGATGACTGCGTTGTGAGCTGTTGATTTGTATTCCTTGCCGTCAAGCCAGTACTGAGCGCACCAGTCTCCGCCTGAGAAAGCAATACCAACTTCGCCGTCAGCACCTGTTGCGTCAACAGCAGCTACGTTTACAGCCATTGCGGAAACTGCAAGTGCAGAAGCAGCGATTCCTGCCATAATCTTTGAAATCTTCATTTTGAATTCCTCCAATATAAAATTTATACTATTATTATAAAGTAATGAGCTAAAATTAGCAATACACTTTTTGCACAAAGTTATACGTTTACATTGTACTTTTTATACAAAAACCATATTT
>JBJERI010000200.1:0-8528 GCA_051882195.1 Ruminiclostridium sp.
GTAATGCAGTTTACGAAATCATCGTCAATCATTTCCTTGTAAACGCTGTCCCGCTTAAGCTCCTCCGCAAGGAGCTGAGCGTATTTGCTGGTGCGCTTGATATGACCGCCTGTGCTTGAATCACGGCTTTCAACAAGAGTTGCAAAGCTGTAAATCATATTCTGGTTATACACGGAAAGCTGTTCATATCTTTCCATATCGTCGTTGAGCAGGTCGGAGGTTCTTTCGGTAATATAGGCAAGGAGGAACGAAAAGCTGAGCAAAAGCATAAATTTGGGAATAATGCTGTAAACAAACAGCTCGTTCCAAGTTTCAAAGTTATCATCGGGGCGGAATTTGAGCCAGAAGCCCAAAATCTGTCCTGCCACCGTTGCAATCAACGTAAGAACGATTGACATATATGTAACTCTTTTGGAGAAATAAACGCCTGCAATTGCAATTGGGTAGGCATAAATCAGCACTACATGATAGGTTAGCGTACTTACCACAATAAGTATAAAAACAACGGAAATAATTGTATAAAGATACTTGAGCCACCATGTATCGGGTTTGAAAACACGGTTGAATACCTGCGGAATAAGCATTATTACAGTGGTGGAAATAAATGCAAAGGTCATTGCGGCTTGATTTATAACAAAGATTCCCGCAACGTTAAGTATGAAAACAATGGTGAATGTAAGTATAGTAATCAGCATTACACGGGCTACAATGCGGTTGGCTTCGCTTTCGTTTCTTTCAAGAACTCTTTTGGTTATGAAATTGTTCATTTTCATCACCTCGCCACTACATTATAACACAAAATAATTGATATGTATAGTGTCTTTTTATACAAAATTAACTATTTTTAATAAAAAAGCAGAAACTTTTTACAGCTTCTGCTTTTTATTTTATTCGTGATACCCCTCGGTAATATCTCCGATATGATATTTTCCGTCAATGCCAAGAGTCGCCGACTTATTGCCGTCCATTTCCACAATGCCGCATTTGCTCAGAATATTGCCCTCGGAATCGGACAAATAAACCGTTTCCCCTACCTTAAGATTGAAGTTTGCCGCAATTTTCATCAGTGCGGAGTTTTCCTTGTTGTTCTTAAGGGCGATTGTCAGGGTTGATTTGGGTGCAATTGAGGTTGTTGGAATGTCAAAGCGGTCCAGCATATCAAAATCGTCCGAAAGGAAATATTCCTTTGTGGAAACCGTTTCATCAGAGCCATTATAAAGCTCGATCCAGTCACCGTCGCCGGAGGTATAAACCTCGCTTATTACCAGTCCGCCTGTTGTTTCGGTCTTGTTAAGGTAAAGCTTAACATTGACGTTTCCGCTTTCGTCCGCCATTGAGTAATCAACCGTCAGCTTTTCTTCGCTGTAATCAACGCCGTTGACCTCCCAATGGTCGAACTCATAACCGTCACAGGTTTCAAAGCTTAGCGGCACTGAATATACCGTGAAATAGCTTGCGGATTTTGTGCCTGACTCCTCTATAATCTGTGAATTAAGCTTTGATTTTGCGCCTGTGGGATTGTTTAATGTAACTGTGTACATCTCTTCTTCAAGCCCGAATTCGGAGCAGAGATTTCTGGTCATTATACGGGGTCTGCGCTCTGCAAAGTCCCTTATCTGCTGTCTGCTGTCCGCAAAAGTGCCCTCGTTTGCCCAGGTTGAAGTGTAGCCGTTTTTCAGAGCGTACATACACTCCTTGTCGCACTCCTCAATGCACTCCTCAATTACTTTAAGGGCATTTTCGGTGCTGAATGCGCCGTACATAACATCGCACATTGTGTTGGTGAACTTTTCACGCATATCCTCACGTTCAAGCAAGGCCTTTAACAGCCTTGACGGACCCTGCATATGATTTCCCGTAAGGACGTTTGTAAGGGTTTTGTCCTTATAGCCGTTTCCGTAAAGACCCCATGCAAATTCAACGTCAAACCACAAAAATCTCCACTTGCCGTCAAGAAATTCGTTTGTGACGGTTTCGCCCTCAGACGAATAATAGCGCCAAGCCTTGTAGTTATTACCGGGCCAGTCCTTGTTGTCAATATAAATCTGCATTGCGTAATACAGCATAAAATTGTCTATGTCCACAAGACTGCAAAATTCCTCAAACACCTTATCGTCGGTAAGATAGCCGAAAACGGCGTCCTCGTTGGTTTTTCCGTCCTCGCCGATTTTATATGTATCTACGTCCTGCTCTCCGTAGGCAAGATTAAGGATATAATTCCAGTCCTCGACCGCTTTTTTCTCCTCGGTTTCGCTGTCCTCGTCAATTTCCATTTCGCCCTCTTTATTGCCGATAATATAGAAATTGTCACGGTTTCCGCCGTAATTTGTGGCAAGGTAATCCTCGCCATAAGCCTCGTGAAGCCATGCAAAGCCGTAGTATTCGCTGTTGAGGAATACCGCCGCAGGTCTTACCGCCTGCGTATCGGGAAAGCCTGCCATATCCGCAAGACGCTGTGAAAGCTCATCGCGGATACTTGCAAATTCCCTGTCGTTGGCGTTGTCACGGAGAGTTATGCGGTCATAGCGTGTGATGAAATCGCCGAATTCAGTGGCTTCATCGTAGAAAAAGGGGTATTTGAACTTACCGTTTTCGGGGTCGTAGCTTGTTCTTGCAATAAGCCGCCATGACTTCTGGGTATTGGCTCTTGAAGCGCCGCCTACAACACGTCCCCCTGCCGCCTGACTTATAAGCTGCTTGCCCTCGCTGTTGTAAACCTCAACGTACATATCACGCTCGCTTTCACGGCCTCTTATGTACCAGTTTGCAGGAGCGGTATAGTCAAGCTCCCCTCCGTGATATTCGTCCGAATTAAGGTATTCGTCACGGAGATAGCCCTCCACAAGCACTCCGTAATAGTAATCATAAAGGTTATAGCTGTCGCTGGAAAGGACAAAAACAAGGGTGTTTTCATCAAACCGCTCAAACACGTTTTTTCCTGTTATATAGGTTTTGGTAACAACATCAGACTTTTTATCCCCGTCAACGGCAATTACCTTGATTGTAGTAGCGTTTACCGTTGAGCGTGAGGGAATGTTGATTTTGTTCTTGAAAAGCTTTGAGCTTTCCGTGGGAGTATCGCCGTTTGTGGTGTAATAAAGCTTTGCATTGCTGTTTGCGCATTTTATCTCTACATCAAGCGCCTCTTTATAAAAGGTGTCCTTGTAGTTGAAGCTTATTTCCATTGAGTCGGACGAATACTCGGTGGTTTCGTCATAGGTAAGACTTGTGGGCTGCTGCTTCTGAAAATCGGCGAAGAAGGTCAAGCCGATAGCTGCGCCGATTGCCAGAAGAATAACAGCCGCAAGAAGAATAATTCTTTTCATTTTACTTAACTTTCCAGATATTTAAGCACAAGCTCTTTGCACATTGCAGGATTTGCCTTTCCCTTTGAAGCCTTCATACACTGACCCACAAGGAAGCCCAGTGCGTTTGTCTTGCCGTTGCGATAATCCGAAACAGACTTCTCGTTTGCGGCAAGAACCTCGTTGACGATTTTTTCTATTTCTCCCGAATCGGAAACCTGTGCAAGTCCCTTTTCGTTAATAATTTCGTCAACAGTCTTGTCCTCTGTGAGAAGCACCTCGAAAATAATTTTGCCCGAGGAGTTGGAAATCTTGTTCTTGTCGATTGCCTCGATAATATCGGCAAGCTTTTCGCCTGTAAGCTTCGTGTCGTGAATTGACTTGCCCGTATCGTTCATATACTTGGAAACATCTGCAAGCACCCAGTTTGCAACGCTCTTTGGAGTTACCTTTCCCGTTGCCATACAGTCGTCAAACAGCTTGCAGCGCTCAAGATTTTCAACAATAAGAGTTGCGTCCGTCTGAGTAAGACCGTATTCCTTAACAAAACGCTTGATTTTAACGTTAGGCATTTCGGGCAGCGAAGCCTTGAGAGCGTCAACCTTTTCCTGAGGTACAACGATTGTAAGCAGGTCAGGCTCGGGGAAATAACGGTAATCGTGAGCGTCCTCCTTTGAACGGAGCAGGTAGTTCATTCCCTTCTGCTCGTCCCAGCGGCGTGTTTCCTGCTGGATTGTTTCGCCGTTTTCGATTGCCTTTATCTGTCTTGCAGTCTCGTATTCGATTGCGTGAACAACTGCGGAGAAGCTGTTTACGTTCTTCATTTCGCAGCGTGTGCCGAACTTATCCGAACCCTTTGGACGAACAGAAACGTTTACGTCCGCACGAATTGAGCCCTGTTCCATTTTGCAGTCGGAAATATCGATATACTGGAGAATTGACTTGATTGTGTCAAGGTAAGCCTTTGCTTCGGCGCTGCTTCTTAAATCAGGTTCGGAAACAATTTCGATAAGGGGAACGCCGCAGCGGTTAAAGTCAACCAATGAGCCCGAAAAAGCCTCGTCATGAAGCATTTTGCCTGCGTCCTCTTCAATATGGATACGGGTAACGCCAATACGCTTTTCAACGCCGTCAACCATAATATCAAGGTAGCCGTTTCTGCAAAGAGGAGTTTCGTCCTGTGAAATCTGATATGCCTTTGGCAGGTCGGGATAGAAATAGTTCTTTCTGTCCTGCTTGCAGACGTTGTTTATGGTGCAATTGAGAGCGTGTCCCATTTTGATCGCATACTCCACAACCTTTTCGTTAAGGGTAGGCAGCGTGCCGGGCATACCTGTGCAGATTGGGCAAATCTGGGTGTTTACTTCAAGACCGAATGCGTTGCGGCAGCTGCAGTAAATCTTTGATTTTGTGTTAAGCTCTGCGTGAACTTCAAGTCCGATTATTGTTTCAAATTCCATTGTTCACGACCTCCTTACAGTGTTGCAACAGCACATTCGCCGTTGATTTTTTCAAGCGCATAGGCTGTATTCAGCAATGTCTGCTCGTCGAACTTATTGCCGATAAACTGAATACCCACAGGAAGTCCGTTTACCTTGCCGCAGGGTGTGCTTATTGCGGGAAGTCCTGCAATGTTAACCGTTACGGTGCAAATATCCGCAGCGTACATCTTAAGCGGATCGCCCATATTTTCTCCAAGCTTGAAGGCAGGAGAAGGAGTTGCAGGAGTTGCGATAACGTCGCACTTTGTGAATGCCTCTGCAAATTCAGCCTTGATATTGTTTGCAACAAGCTTTGCTTTCTTGTAGTAAGCGTCATAAAAACCGCTTGAAAGCACGAATGTGCCAAGCATAATTCTGCGCTTTACCTCGTCGCCGAAGCCCTCGCTTCTTGTCTTTTCGTACATATCAATAAGGCTGTCGTAATTTTCGGTACGGTAGCCGTACTTTACGCCGTCAAAGCGTGCAAGATTTGAGCTTGCCTCTGCGGAGGAAATTACATAGTAAGCGGAAAGAGCGTACTGTGTGCTGGGGAGGGAAATTTCAACTATTTCAGCCCCCTGCTTTTCAAGCTCCTTAACGGAATTCATAACCGCTTTCTTTACCTCTTCGTCAACGCCGTCGCCAAAATATTCGGCAGGAATACCGATTTTCAGTCCCTTTACATCGCTTGAAAGGTTTTTTGAAAAATCGGGATATTCTCTGTAAGCGGAGGTTGCGTCCATATTGTCGTGACCGCAGATAAGGGAATACAGCATTGCCACGTCCTTAACGCATCTGCCGAAATGACCTATCTGATCAAGTGAAGAAGCGAAAGCCACAAGTCCGTAACGTGAAACCGAGCTGTATGTAGGCTTCAGGCCTACAACGCCGCAGTAGGAAGCAGGACATCTGATAGAGCCGCCTGTGTCCGAGCCGAGAGAAACAATGCACTCTCCTGCCGCAACGGAAGCAGCGCTGCCGCCTGATGAGCCGCCGGGGACTCTTGTTAAGTCACGGGGATTCTTTGTTTTCTTGAAATAAGATGTTTCGGTAGAGCTGCCCATAGCAAACTCGTCCATGTTCAGCTTGCCTGTGATTATCATATTTGCGTCGTTAATGCGGTCAATAACGTGAGCGTTAAAAGGCGGAACGTAATTGTAAAGCATTTTTGACGAGCAGGTTGTTAAAATTCCCTTTGTGGAAATGTTGTCCTTGATTCCGATAGGAATACCCGCAAGGGGATGCAGAGCGTCCTTTGTTCTGCGGTTGTCAAGCGCCTTTGCCTGCTCCATTGCATTTTCCTTGCAGAGAGTTACATAAGCCTCCACCTTGTCCTCAACAGCCTCAATTCTGTCAAAAACAGATTCGGTAAGCTCAGCAGAGCTTATCTCCTTGCTTCTGAGCATTTCTGACAGCTCTGATGCGGTTTTTTCGTATAATTCCATCTGTTTAAATTCCTTTCCTTTACTCCTCGACCGTCTTTGGTACAACTACGCAGCCCGCCTGCATTTTTGGCGCATTTGCCAGAATTTCCGCTCTTGTGAACTTGTCCGTTACACAAACGTCCTCACGAAGCTTCATAGGATTATCGGGATACAGTCCGCTTGCGTCACCCTCAATCTGAGGCATCTGCTCAACCATATTCACGATATTTTCCATATCCTTTTCGAATGAGGCAAGCTTTTCGTCCTCAATGCGCAGTCTTGCAAGCTTTGCAAGGTGCTTTACATCAATTGCCATTTGTCATTCCTCCGTTTTGTTTATCATTTCTTTAAATTCATTTTCATCAATTATTTTTATGCCAAGCTGTTCCGCCTTTGTAAGCTTGCTTCCTGCGTCCTCGCCTGCAAGAACAATGCTTGTTTTCTTTGAAACAGAGCCGGAGCATTTGCCGCCAAGGCTTTCTATTATCTCCTTTGCCTGCTCCCTTGTCATTGTGGGAAGCGTTCCCGTAAGAACAAAGGTAAGTCCTGCAAAGGTATCGCCCTTTGCCTGCTTTGAGTAGGTCATATTAAGCCCATACTCTTTCAGCCGCTCAATCAGCTTTATTCTGTGAGGCTCACGCATTGAACGGTAAACGCTGTCAGCAAGTACCTCGCCGAAATTCTCGATTGCGGATATTTCCGAAAGCTCTGCGTTCATTATGGCTTCCACACTGCCAAAGCGCTGACAAAGCAGCGTTGCGGAGCGCTGTCCTATTCCTTTTATTCCAAGGGCGAAAATAAGTCTGTCCGGCTCGTTTGACTTTGATTTTTCAATGGCGTTAAGCAGATTTGCGGCGGATTTCTCCTTGAAGCCCTCCAGCGTAAGCAAATCCTGCATTGTAAGGGTGTAAAGGTCTGCTACCGTCTTTACAAAGCCGTTTGTCACAAGCTGTTCCACAATTGCCTCGCCAAGACCGTCAATGTTCATTGCGTTTCGTGAGGCGAAATGCTCGATGTTACGCAATAGCTGCGCAGGACAGTCAATGTTGGGACAGCGTATAACCGCCTCGTCCTCATCTCTCACCGTGTCAGTTCCGCAAACGGGACATTGCGAGGGAATACGGAAGGTTGGTCTTCCCTCGTTGCGCTTTGTAACACGCAGTACCTCGGGAATAATCTCTCCTGCCTTACGCACAACAATGGTATCTCCCACCGCTAAATCAAGGGAATCAATGTTGTCCTGATTGTGGAGCGTTGCTCGTGAAACGGTAGTTCCTGCAAGCTGAACAGGCTCAAAAACCGCAACGGGAGTAAGCGCTCCTGTTCTGCCTACGTTTACCTCAATTTCAGTAAGCAGCGTTTCCTTTTCCTCGGGTGGATACTTGAACGCCACCGCCCATTTTGGTACTTTAGAGGTCTTGCCAAGTATTTCACGCTGTGCAAAATCGTCAACCTTGATAACTGCGCCGTCAATATCGTATGCAAGCTTTGGTTTGCTTTCGCCTATTTCCTCAATCCGCTTTATTGCGTCCTCAATATTTTCAAATGCCTTGTAGCCGTCAATTACCTTAAAGCCAAGTCCCGACATAAATTCAAGGGACTGCTTGTGGGAGGTTATTTCCGCTCCCTCAACCTGCTGAATGTTGAAAATGAAAATATCAAGCTTTCGCTTTGCGGTAACGCTGCTGTCCTTCTGTCTGAGAGAGCCTGCCGCCGCGTTGCGAGGATTTTTAGCAGGCTGTTCGCCGTTTTCCTCCTGCTGTTCCACCAGCTCCGCAAAGCTTTTTTTAGGCATATAAACCTCGCCTCTGACTTCGATAAAGGGTAGCTTTTCCTTTAGCTTAAGTGGGATTGACTTTATTGTTCGGAGATTTGCGGTTATATCCTCGCCAACAAAGCCGTCCCCTCTTGTTGAGCCTCTCACAAATTCTCCGTCACGATATTCAAGGGAAACGGATAGTCCGTCAATTTTAGGCTCTACTATATATAATGGCTTAACCTGCTGTCGTACTCTGTTGTCAAAATCCCGAAGCTCCTCCACGCTGAACACGTCCTGAAGTGACCCCATCTGCACGGCGTGAGCCACCTTTTCAAAGGAGGACTGCGCCATTCCGCCCACACGCTGAGTCGGCGATAACGGAGTTACAAGCTGCGGAAAATCAGCCTCAAGCTGCTTAAGCCGCTTCATCAGCATATCATAGTCGTAATCCTCAATGGTAGGATTATCCAGCACATAATAGCTGTAATTATGCTTTTCTATTTCAGCGCAAAGCTGCTCGTGCTCCGCTTTGGCCTTTTCAAAGTCCATTTTATCGCTT
>JBJERI010000201.1:0-8519 GCA_051882195.1 Ruminiclostridium sp.
TACACAAATACACCGTGCCTAACGTCAATGTATTTCTCAACGACATTATCGACTACAGAAAAAACTATAACGAGAAAAACCCCGACGCAGAGCTGATTGAGGATTATCTGCCCATTTCGGACAACACCTTCCTCACAAGCTTCCTGCCCTATATTATCTTGATTGCACTGATGATTGGCTTCACCTTCATCATTATGCGCCAGACAACAGGCGGCGGAAAGATGAACCAGTTCAGCAGAGCAAACACAAAAAACCAGCCCTCTAACGGCAAAAGAATACTGTTTTCCGATGTTGCAGGCGCAGACGAGGAAAAGCAGGAGCTTGCAGAGGTTGTTGACTTCCTCAAAAACCCCAAAAAGTATGAGGAGCTTGGCGCACGAGTTCCCAGAGGCGTTCTCCTTGTAGGCCCTCCGGGTACAGGTAAAACCCTCCTTGCAAAGGCTGTTGCAGGCGAAGCGGGCGTTCCATTCTTCTCCATAAGCGGCTCTGATTTCGTTGAAATGTTTGTAGGCGTAGGTGCTTCCCGCGTTCGTGATTTATTCGACCAGGCTAAAAAGCATACTCCCTCTATTATCTTTATTGACGAAATCGACGCAGTAGGACGTCAGAGAGGCGCAGGTCTTGGCGGCGGTCACGATGAACGTGAACAGACCCTGAACCAGCTTCTTGTTGAAATGGACGGCTTTACCGAAAAGGAAAACATTATCGTTATTGCGGCTACCAACAGACGTGATATTCTTGACCCCGCCCTGCTCCGTCCGGGTCGTTTTGACAGGCAGATTGTGGTTAATTATCCCGACGTTAAGGGACGTGAGGAAATCCTCAAGGTCCATACAAGAAACAAACGGCTTGCTCCCGACGTAAACCTTGCTACTATTGCTAAAACCACCGCAGGCTTTACAGGCGCAGACCTTGAAAACCTTGTAAACGAGGCGGCTCTCCTTGCGGCAAGAGTAAACAGAAAAGCCATTATCGAAAAGGATATCGAGGAGGCTACAATCAAGGTTGTGGCAGGTCCCGAAAAGAAGTCAAAGGTTGTTACCGAGCAGGAAAAGAAGCTCACCGCATACCACGAAGCAGGTCACGCAGTCTGCACATACCACTGCAAAACACAGGATAAGGTTCATCAGGTTTCAATTATCCCAAGAGGAATGGCAGGCGGCTACACAATGTCACTGCCCGAACATGACAGAAGCTACCGCAGCAAGACACAGATGGAAGAGGAAATCATCGTTCTCCTGGGCGGACGTGTTGCTGAAAAGCTTATTCTTGACGATATTTCAACAGGCGCCTCCAATGATATCGAGCGTGCCACAAATATTGCAAGAGATATGGTAACCCGCTACGGCTTCTCCGAAAAGCTGGGACCAATGGTTTACGGCCACGACAACTCGGAAGTATTCCTTGGCCGTGATTATTCACAGGGCAGAAACTACTCCGAAAATGTTGCCGCAGAAATTGACGCTGAAATGCGTGAGCTTATTGAACAGGGCTACGAGGGTGCAAAGGAAATACTCAACACCAATATGAGCCAGCTCCACATTGTTGCACAGTATCTTATCAAGCATGAAAAGATTAACGGACCTGATTTTGAAAAGCTTATGAACGGTCAGTTAAACGACATTGAGGACACCGACCTTAAGTCAGACGCAAAGGAAGTGCTTGAAACTCCCGTTTCATCCGATACTGCACAGGTTATCGGTGAAAGCGAAAATACAGCAGACCCTTCCGCTGAAAATAATGCAAATTCAGACGGAGAAAATATCTGATATTACTGAGGCAACACAATATGAAGTCCGCTTTTGGCCTTTGCCGAAAGCGGATTTTTGCATATTTAAATAAAACATTTTCCGACATAAAGCTTGTCCGTTACAATTATTTAAACAATGCCTTTTATTTCTTGACAACTCTTCACATTTATGCTAATATAAAAGTATACAAATTTCATTAAAATGTGGAAAGGATTTTTTGATTATGTCAAGACAATGCCCAAATTGCGGAAATTTTCTTCTGGAAAATGAGCGCTTCTGCACACGCTGCGGAGCAAATATCAACGATACAGCACAGCCTGCACCCGAGCAGACCGCTCCCGAACAGGCAGCATATCAGCAGCCAAACAATAACGTTCCCCCTGTTCCTCCCTACACACCGCCACAGCCACAGCCTCAGCCTCAGTACAACTACAACTATACATACAACCAGCAGGTACCCCAGGAAAAGCCAATGACAACAGGTCAGTGGGTGGGTACAATTATCGTAACAACATGGTTTGGTCTTATCAGCCTTATCATTACTCTTGTATGGGCGTTCAGCGATTCAACCAACACATCAAAGAAAAATTACTGCCGTGCTGTTCTTATTATCGACCTTATCGGCGTTGGCTTATGTATTCTTCTTTTCATTATTCTTTTTGCAACAGGCTTCAGCGTTGCAAACTCAATCGCAAATTCAAGCTATTATTACCGCTGATTTAAAGATTTTTCGCCGCAGAAATTCCGTTTTTCGGATTTCTGCGGTTTTATTTTTAAATTTTTTTCGTTTAAAAAAAATCATTTACATTATTGCTTTTTTGTGATATAATATAAAAGTGAGATTTGTGAATGAATAAAATCACAGCAATTCCCATAAAACCAAACCATCAGCAAGGAACAATAAATGAACTTTTCAAAAATGAATATAATCACGGGACATTACGGCTCGGGAAAAACCAATTTCGCCGTAAATCTCGCACTCGACATTGCAAAATCGGGTCGGCAATGCACAATTGTTGACCTTGATATTGTAAACCCATATTTCCGCACCGCAGATTTTGCCGATTTATTCGCCAAAAACAACATTACTCTCAAGGTGCCTAAATATGCAAACTCAAACCTTGACATTCCCGCCCTTAACTTTGACATAAACAGCATAATTTCCCAAAGCGAATATGTTATTCTGGACGTTGGCGGCGACGACGCAGGCGCAACCGCCCTCGGAAGATACGCTCCCGCTATTTCAAAGCTTGACGATGTGCAGATGCTGTACGTTGTAAACCGCTTCCGCTATCTTACACGGCAGCCCGAAGAGGCGTTGGAGCTGATGCGTGACATTGAAGCCGCAGCAGCTCTCAGATGTACAGGCATTGTGAATAATTCAAATCTCGGACTTGCAACTACAAGCAAGGACGTGGAAAGCTCGGTTGACTACGCAAAGCGTGTTGCTGAGCTTGCAGGACTGCCACTTGTGTGCAATACGGTAAAACGTGACCTTTCGACCCATGGGCTTGAAAACCCTTATGAGGTTGATATATATGTAAAGACTGTCTGGAACGATTAGTCTTAGAAAGGAAGTCAGATATGGCAAAAATGAAAGTGGAATTTGACCGCTGTAAAGGCTGCGGACTGTGCGTAACTGCCTGTCCGAAAAAAATTGTGGCAATACAGCAGGATAAGATGAACAAGAATGGCTACTTTACCGCTGCCTGCATTGACGACGACGCCTGCATAGGCTGTGCGTTATGCGCGGTAATGTGTCCCGATTGTGCAATTACGGTTGGAGGTGACAAGAACTAATGGCTGAACGTACACTTATGAAGGGCAACGAGGCATTGGCTGAAGCCGCATTAAGAGCAGGCTGCAAGTGCTTTTTCGGTTACCCTATAACACCTCAGACAGAAATTTCCGCATACCTGTCAAAGAGAATGCCAAAGGTTGGCGGAGTATTTTTGCAGGCTGAATCCGAGGTTGCGGCAATCAATATGGTTTACGGCTGTGCAGGCTCGGGAATCCGCTGCATGACCTCCTCCTCTTCCCCCGGAATTTCCCTTAAATCAGAGGGTATATCATATATTGCAGGCGCCGACCTTCCCTGCGTTATTATCGACGTAATGAGAGGCGGTCCCGGACTTGGCGGCATTCAGCCCTCGCAGGCAGACTACTGGCAGGTAACAAGGGGTCTTGGTCACGGCGACTACCATTGCCTTGTGCTTGCTCCCGCTTCCGTTCAGGAAATGGCTGACACTGTTACAAAGGCGTTCGACCTTGCTGACGAATACAGAATGCCTGCCGTTGTTTTAGCAGACGGTCTGCTGGGACAGATGATGGAGCCTGTTGAATTTGACGACGCTGAAATAAAGATGTCAACCGCTGAAAACAAGCCCTGGGCTGCTAACGGACACGGCAACAAGAGAAAGCACAACATAATCAACTCTCTCTACTTGCAGGCAAACGAGCTTGAACAGACCGTTGTTGACCGTTTCAAGAGATATGACGACCTTAAGGCAAAGCATACAATGGCTGAAGCAACCGACTGCGAGGACGCTGACATTGTAGTTGTAGCTTACGGCTCAACCGCAAGAATTGCAAAATCCGCTGTTGACGCCGCTCGCAAAAAAGGCATCAAGGCAGGCGTATTCAGACCAATTACACTGTGGCCCTTCCCTGAAAAAGAGCTTAACGCCGCAGTAAAGAACGCTAAGAAGGTACTCACCGTTGAAATGTCAATGGGTCAGATGATTGAGGACGTAAAGCTTGCAATCAACTGCTCAAAGCCTGTTGAGTTCTTCGGCAGAACAGGCGGCGTTATCCCGTCACCTGCTGAAATTTTAGCAAAAATTGAGGAAATGGAGGGTACAAAGTAATGCCTGAATTTAAAAGACCTCACGCATTCTGCGATGTTCCTTTGCATTATTGTCCCGGCTGCACACACGGTATTGTTCACCGTCTTGTAGCAGAGGTAATTGACGAAATGGGTATTGAGGGCGAAACAATAGGCGTTTGTCCTGTTGGCTGCTCGGTAATGGCTTATGATTATTTCAACTGCGATATGATGGAGGCGTCCCACGGACGTGCCCCTGCCGTTGCAACAGGCGTTAAGCGCGCTAACCCCGACAAGTTCGTATTTACATATCAGGGCGACGGCGACCTTGCCGCAATCGGTACAGCCGAAACAGTTCACGCCGCAACAAGAGGCGAGAACATCACCGTTATCTTCATCAACAACACAACCTATGGTATGACAGGCGGTCAGATGGCGCCTACCACACTGCCCGGTCAGGTTACACAGACAACTCCTTACGGCAGAAACACGGACATTGAGGGCTTCCCTGTTAAAATGTGCGAAATGCTTTCACAGCTTGACGGCGTTGCTCTTGCAGAACGTGTTACCGTAACCGACCCGAAAAATATTGCAATCGCCAAGAAAGCAATCAGAAAAGGCTTTGAATTCCAGAAAAACAAGCAGGGCTTCTCAATCATTGAAGTGCTTTCAACCTGTCCGACAAACTGGGGTATGACTCCTGTTGAGGCTTGCGAAAGACTTAAGAAAGAAATGGTTCCTTACTATCCGCTTGGTGTTTATAAGGAGGGTGCTGTAAGAAATGACAAATGAGATTCTTTTAGCAGGCTTCGGAGGACAGGGTATCCTTTTCGCAGGAAAGCTTCTTGCATACTTCGGTCTTTATGAGGACAAACACGTTTCATGGCTGCCATCATACGGTCCTGAAATGCGCGGCGGCACCTGCAACTGCTCCGTAACAATCAGCGACGATCCAATCAGCTCGCCACTTATCCTTAACCCATCAACCCTTATTGTAATGAACACACCAAGCTTCAACAAGTTTATTTCCGCTGTTCAGCCAAAGGGAAAGGTTTTCATTGACAGCTCCCTTGTTGACGGAAAGTGCGAAAGAGATGACGTTGAGTGCTTCTATGTTCCTGCAACACAGCTTGCCACAGACAACGGACTTAAGGGTATGGCAAACATTATCCTTGTAGGCAAAATGCTTAAGGAAACAGGCGTTACCTCAATGGACGTAATCAAAAAAGCAATGGTAAAGGTAATTCCCCCAAAGAAAGCCGCATTGCTTGACCTTAACCTTAAGGCAATTGAGCTTGGAATGGCGTAATAAGAATAATATACCATAACCGCAAGGTTATGGTATATTCGTCCGATACGCAGGGAGCAAATCTCCGATTTGCGTATCTGCGAGGACAATTGAAATAAAAATAATAAACGCTTTGCGTTTATTATATCATAAAAAAGGAATAGTAGTCATAGGTGATTCTATGACTACTGTTTTTGTTTTGGGCGAAAAAAACGATACCACTTTTCGCAGACTTATTCTTGACGGACTAAGCCGTACCTATAAGATTTTTTACGCTTTTGACGGGAGTTTTATTGAGGCGGGAATGGGCTATGAGCTTTTATTTATTGAAATGGATAATCCCACGGAAATTGTGTGCAGCGACTGCATTGTTCTGCTGAAATCGGAAACGGCTCTCCCCTGTGCCACCTTTCCCGAAAACGCAATTGTTATTGCAAATTCCCAGAATATAAAGCAAATGGAGCTGTTAAAGAATCATAAGGGAAATGTAATCACCTGCGGACTTGGCAAAAAAGACACCTTTTCCTGCACAAGCAATACGGAGGAAAGCCTTGTTATCAGCCTTAACCGCTCCATAACCGCCTTGTCGGGACGGAAAATAGAGCCTCTTGAAATTCCGCTTCAGCAGGGCGATGAGGATATTTATTACGACATTGCCTTTGTTGCGCTGAAAGCGGTGCTTGATGATTTTAATTCGGAAATTGGGAGGCTGTACTAAAGATAAAAGGCGGATTTTACTCCGCCTTTTACTCGTTTATATTATACTAAATCGTCATCGTTGAACGGGTCTCCGCATTCAGGACAGAACTTGGGCGGATTTTCGGGGTCGGCAGGAGTCCAGCCGCACTTGTCGCACTTGTACTTCTTAGGTGCAGCAGGCTTTGCAGAGCCGCAGTTAGCGCAAAACTTGCCTGTGTTCTTAGCGCCGCAGGAGCAAACCCACTCATTGCTTGTTTTAGCAGGAGCAGCGCCCTCCTTGCTTGAACCGCAGTTAGCGCAGAATTTGCCTGTATTGCGAGCGCCGCAGGAGCAAACCCAAGCTTCGGGCTTCTTTGCGCCGCAGCCGGAGCAGAATGCGCCTGTATTTGTTGTACCGCAGCTGCACTTCCATGCGTTGGGGTCGGCAGCAGGAGCAGCAGGCTGTCCGCTTGGCATCTGACCTAAAATATTGCCGCCTGCGTTCATTGCCATATTCATTCCCATAAAGCCCATCATAGCGCCGTTTTCGTTTGCGCCTGCTGCTTCGATACCACGAGCAATAGAGCCTGTCATCATAGCCTTCTGAACGTCAGCGCCCAGCATTGTATCAGCCTTAAGTCTATCCTTAAGAAGCTCCTTGCTTTCCTCGGAAAGGGTAACAGGACCGCCCATACCAACGTTTGTAATTGTGAAACCACGTTCCATCCAGTTGTTTCTTGTTGCCTCACGGACATTGTTTGTAAGAGCGGAAAGCTGGCTTGAAATCTGATTATAGCATACGCCTGCGCATGAAAGACCGTTGAGAGCCTCCAGCATATACTGCATAAACTCGTTTTTGTACTGCTCGGTCTTGAAAATGTCCTTAACAAGCATATCCCCTGCGTTAACGCCCTTGCTTGCTACCTCCTGATAGAACTTTACAGCCATTTCAGCGTCGGTAATCTGAATTTCAAAAGTACCGTAGAAACGCAGGTCAACTGTTGTATTGTATCTGGGGTCAGAGTATGGCATCGGAGTGCTTGTTCCGAAAGGAATTCCGGGGAGCTTCTGGAGGTTGATGTAAACAACACGCTGTTCAACGGAAGGTGTGCCGCCGAATGTGAAACGTGAAATCAGATCCTTGGCGGAATCCTTTATCTGTCCTGCAAAAATAGAAGGCGCAGAGGAATTGTCAAGAATGTATCTGCCCGGCTCGGTAACAACGTTTGTGATTTTGCCGTTGTCGATTGTCAGCATACAGGTGTTTTCCTCAACCATAATAGCTGAGCCGTTGCTGATTACGTTGTCGGAGCCCTTGGTGTTGCTGGAACGGTTTGAACCGTCGTGCATCTTTGTACCGTTGCGGAGAATAACAGTATTGTTCATCGCTTCGCAATGAATGGCTTCCTTCCAGGTATCGCCAAGAGTACCGCTGAGTGAACCGATTGCTGCTTTAATAAGTCCCATAATAAATATTTCCTTTCAAAATTATTTTATAAGTTTATAGCTGTTTGCAAGCCAGATACGGTCGGCAATTTCGGTAAGTCCGCTGCCGCAGTAGGAGCATTGCTTGTTTTTGCCCATTGCGGAAACGGGAGCACCGCAATTGGGACAGTTGCTTGAAAAAACTATGTTTGTAGTGTTCAGATATTCCTGTTGGTCGTAGGTCAGCACAAGCAGATATACAGCCTGCTGCAAGGTTTCCTTTGAGCCGGATTCGACCTTGCCCGAGCCGCTTACCGTGTAGAAAAGGTATTCAAGGGAAATCTCGAAAACCGCTTCCGCCGTGGTTTCGGTCTTTTTGTAGGAGGCAATTCCCGACTTATGGATTTTCACGCTGTCAAAGAAAACCTTTGTTTCCTTGCCTGCAAAATCGTCAATTCTGTTCTGAACAAAGTCGGACAGCTTTGAAGAGGCGTTAGTCAGCTTTTCCACATTGCCTGCTTCTAGGGCGTTAAACACGCTTAGCAGAGCGTTT
>JBJERI010000202.1:0-37211 GCA_051882195.1 Ruminiclostridium sp.
TCAATAACTCATTCGTCTATTTCCTCAGGGAGAGTATAAACATTCTTGTTTGCATTATAAAGGCTTTCAAGGTAGCTGTAAAGGCTGTCCTTATCCATTCCCTTTGGGCAGGTTACTCCGTAATAACCAATTTCTGCTCCAAAACCGAGAGCGTAATATGTATCGCCCTCCTTGCAGGCGGTAACTTCAATGCCGTTCCAGTCCTCCGTTACGGGAGCTATATCAAGTCCGGTTCTTATTACGTTTTCCATGTTCTCCCCGTCCAAACGCATATTGACATATATGTCCTCTTCGGGGTCGATTGTTATGCTGACTGAAATTGTTGTTCCGTTGAGAACGTTAACCTCGTAGTTTGAAAGCTCAGGTATTTCCATCTTACAGCCTGTAATTTCCGCTGCCTTTGCAAGGTCTGTGCCGCAGTCAACAACTGTGCCGAGAACGCTGTCATCTGGCATACCGCTTGGCTTGTTTGCCTCAATAAAGCTTTCAGCGTAGGAGAACATCTCCTCCTTGGATAATCCTGCTGTACAGCCCACGCAGTAATTACCGTTTTCCGCTGTAACCGTGGCTGAATAATACAGATCGTTTTCTTTCTGTACTTCGACGCTGATTCCGCTGTCAAGGGTTTCTGTTACCGGGTCGCCGTCGGCAGAAAGGTAAATTCCGCTTAAATTGGGAATATTCTCAATGCTCATACGGAAGAAAATGTCCGTTTCATCATCCTTCGGGAAGGTTACCTCGATAATCTTACTGTCAATAACGCTTACCGTATAGTTTGACAGCTCGGGAATTTTCATTTCAAAGCCTGCAAGCTCTGCCGCCTTGTCAAGGTCGCCGCCACAGTCAACTATGGGATTTGCAATAGTTGTGTTTCCCTCTGCTTCGTCTGTTACAGCTGTTTCTTCTGTTGCGCTTGTTTCAACAGTAGCTTCGGTATTTGCTGTGGTTGTGGCAGCGGTTGTCTGTGCAGCATTGTTTCCGCAGCCGCATACGCCCAGTGCCATTGCGGCAAATATTACAGCCGCTAAAATTCTTTTTTTCATAGTTTTGTTCCTTCTTATTTATATTGTCAAAAACTTCAGTCGGTTATTATTTTGCTGAAGCTTTTCCTTATCTTTTTTGTCAGCGTGAAAGTCTGTTCTGGAAGAACCAGCATTCCTCGCCGTCGTCTGCCCTTACATAGTACATGGGATAATATCCCTCGTCAATATCATAGCTTCCGAACTGAGGTACAATCTTTCTGTTCAATATAACTCCATCGCCGTCCCATAAAAAGTGATAGTTTCGGATTTTCACCTGCTCGCCTACGTTGAATTCAAAGCTTACGTCGCTGCTTCTGTCCTTTATGCCGCTGCCTGCGCCGTTGCCCCAATTTGCGCCGCCGTAGGCTTTTTCAAGCTGACTGTCCGAAAGCTGATGTCTGTTGCTCTTTATTTCCCTTATTATGGCTTCAAGCTCATCGGAAGTGGCTGAAATTTCATTCTCTGCAATAAATTCATCAAGGCGGTTTTCCTCGGAAGCCTTTTCCATTTCCTTGTAAAGCTCGTTATTATCTACCGATTCGCTGAAAAGCTCTTTAATTGTCTTCATAGTATTTGCTCCTTTTCTTCAAAATTTTTCTTTCATCTGTTTATACGAAGAAAAAAGAAAAGTGCCGATTTTTCTTTATAAACAGAACAAGGCATAGCCCGTTTTACGAGCTATGCCGCATATCAGCCGAATATTGCATTGTATAACTGCTCGAACAATGAGCAGATACCGCCGAAAAGCTGACCGCATCCGCCCGAAACGGCTTCAAGCTGATCATCGCTGAGCTGTCCGCTTTCCTTTGCTTTTTTGACGATAAATTCAGCGAATTGCTCTTTGTCGCAGTCCACCTCATTTTCTTTCAGAAATTCGTCAAGCTGCTGTTCACTTGAAACGCCTGCAAGCTTTTCCGCAAGCGACTTGTTTGTTATAATTTCATTGTAAAATTCTTCAACGTTTTTCATATGTATTCATTCCTCCGTTATGGATTTATTTTATTTAACATCGCTTTTTCTGTATGCTTCCACATTCCAGTAAAAGCCCTCGCCGCATTGGGGACAATACCATCTGATTGTGTCTTTATACAGCCATTTACCGCAATTGCAGCATTCATAATGATAAATTTCACTGCCGCATTGCCACTGTATCGGTCTGCCCTTCTCATCCCATTTTATTTCTTTGGGGTAGGACCTGTCACGGGGCTTTGAGTCATTTTCCTCGCCGTCCCTTCCGCCTGCGATTTTCTTTAATTCCTCGTCGGTAAGCAACCCGCTTTCCTTTGCCTTAGTAAGCGCAAATTCCCCAAACTGTTCCTTTGTGCAGGATATGCCATTTTCCTTAAGAAATTCATCAAGCTTATGCTCGGCTGAAGCTTGTTCAAGCTTTTCCCTAAGCTCCTTGCTTTCTGTTATCTCGCAGTAAAACTGTTCCAATGTTTTCATAATAAGCGCCTTTCCTTTCGCCGCATTATTTCGGTGAATTTAATTCTTGCTTTTCTGTTTGCGGAGCCACTCTTCCATTTCACGTTCCCACTTCTCATCCTCTATTTTCTTCTTTAACTGATACCACCACTCGTCAATTGATCTGTAAACCGACGGGAATTTTTCCTTTACCGTATTGGCAATTGTGTCCCAGAGGCTTCCGCCCGATACCGCTTCAAGCTCGTCGTCGGATAACGCTCCGCAGGACTGAGCCGCCTTGGTAACAAGTTTGCTTAAATCGTCCCCTGTGCCGTCAACTTGGTTTTCCTTTAAAAGCTCCTCAAGCTTATTTTCCTTTACTGCTGAAAGAAAGCTTGCTTCAAGCTCCTTGTTTTCCATAATTTCCTTAAAAAACTGTTCAATTGTTTTCATAATAAGTACCTTTCCTTTCTTATTTTTACGGCTTGCCGCCTGTTGATTTACTGTTAGTTTCCGTTAAAGTCAATCGCGGTTTATCAGATAATCCCATACCCATTCATCACTAAGACTGCTTCTTATATAGCTTGCCTTATACTGAATATCATAGCTTAGATTCATACCAATCCGCACTCTTCTATCTACGATTATAGCGCGGTAGGTGTTGTTGTCCCTTGCGAGAACATTAACCTCCTGACCCTTTTCGTATCTGAAAGGACTTGTTGTTAAAAGCCCCTCTCCTACCGGGTCGTGTATATACAGGTATCCGCCCGAAATGGTTTCCATCTGCTCATCGCTCAATGCGTTTGGGTTTATCTCGTTTTTATTTTCAATCATTGCAACTCCTCCTTATCCGTCCCGTACTCACGAATGAATAAAATCAATCATATCCTGATTTATCCAGCAATCGCTATCAAAGCCGTCCTCAAAGTGAACATAATATTCTACGGCGCACCACAGCTTACTGCTTTTATATAAACGTGAGATAGCGCACCTTCTTTCGAGAATTGTCGCAAGGTGAAAATCGCCGTCAATACAGTCAATATATACCTGCTGATAAAGCTGTACCTTATAAGGCGATTCCTCCATTATACCGGCACCTACGGGGTCGTCGAGATAGTAAGCACCGCCTGAGATAGCCTGCAGCTGCTCTTCTGAAAGCTCGTTTATATTCAGCTCCGGTTCAAAGCCCTTTTCTTTGTCTGCATTTGTCTGCTTACTCATATTGTTCCCTCCGTTCGGTCTTATCTTGTGAACACAATTACTACTTGTGAGTTGAGCCAATCCAGCATCTGATTCAAAGACAGAGTCTTTTTTTCTTCCGGACAGCCGCACATTTCAAGATTGAAGGTTATGGCATTTCCGGAGCCGGTGACGCTTTTAATCTGATATGTATAGCCGGTATCCAAATCGTAAAGCTCCGTGCCTACCGGGAACTTGATTACTTCGTCAGCCTTGTAGCCGCAATCATCAAACAGCGAGCCTGCACCGCCGTAAATCCTGTCCAGCTTTTCCTCGGGGATTTCCATTGCCTTTAATTTTTCCATAATTTCTTTTTTTGTCATGATGTTTGCCTCCGTTTTCCGTTGTTTTTCTTTCATCTATTTATACGAAGCGGAATTTAAAAGTGCCGATTTTTTGAGAATTTTCAGAAAAATTATTTATCGTACGCCTTTTCGTTAAAATACCTTAGCCTGCAATGGCAATGGGGTTTCATATTCTTTCGGGCTATTAGCTTTTTTATTTACCCTTTACGTCATATTTTATATAATCGTTAACAAACCAAAAGTATCCCTCACCGCATTCCGGACAGTACCATCTTACACTATCCTTGTAAAGCCATTTATTGCAATTGGGGCACTCATAATGGAAAACTTCGCCGGTTTTGGAATTTTTCCACTGTATGGGTTTTCCATTCGATTCCTTCATAGTAACTGTCGGATAGGAGGATTTTTTTCCTGCCGGTCCGTAATCCTCTCTGCCTGCCCCTGCCGCAATATATTCCAGCTGCTCATCTGTAAGCACGCCGTCTTCCTTTGCCTTTGCGAAAGCGTATTCCTTGAACTGCTTCTTGTCGCAGTTTACGCCGTTTTCCTTTAGAAATTCGTCAAGGCTCTGATTTGCTGAAGCCTCTGCAAGCTTATCCTTAAGCTCGCTGCTTGTCATTATTTCATTGTAAAATTCTTCAGCAGTTTTCATAATATGTATCCTTCCTTTCGAGCGTTTTCAAAGCCTGCTTTAATTTTATTTACCCTTTACGTCACATTTTTTATATTTGCCAATATTCCAGTAGAAGCCCTCGCCGCATTCCGGACAGTACCATCTTACCCAATCCTTGTAAAGCCACTTATTACACGTTGGGCACTCATAATGGTACACTTCGCCCGTTCCGGTATCCTTCCACTGTATGGTGTTTCCGTCGGAATCCCACTTATTACCTACCACCGGATATTCAACTTTTCCGGTATCCTTGCCTGCCGCAATATACTCCAGCTGCTCCTCTGTAAGCACGCCGTCTTCCTTTGCCTTTGCAAAAGCGTATTCCTTGAACTGCTCCTTGTCGCAGTCTACGCCGTTTTCCCTTAGAAACTCGTCAAGCTTCTGTTCTTCCGAAGCCTCTGCAAGCTTCTCCTTAAGCTCCTCGCTTGCCATTATTTCATTGTAAAATTCTTCAGCAGTTTTCATAATATGTACCTTTCACTTCAGATTTATTTTTCATTTGTTTATACGAATGAAAAAACAAAATCGCCGATTTTTTGAATTTTTTCAGCTTGTGGAACAAAATCAATCTTCAAATACTCTGTGACTCTGAACCCACCAGAAATACCATTCATTGCAGGGATCGCAGTACAAGTATCCGTCTGAGCCCTTGTACAGCCATTTGCCGCATTTGGAACATTTACAGTGAAACGTCTTGAATGGTCTCTCAGTCTGACGCCATTGTATCTCCCTGCCATAGCAGTCAGTCTTTATAGGCTTGCATTCGCGATCTCTGTCAACAATGATTGACCCGCCTGCAATGTCTTCAAGCTGGTTTTCCGAAAGCTCGCTGCTTTCTGCCTCCCTTGCAATGGCATATTCCTTAAACTGCTCCTTGTCACAGAGGACGCCGTTTTCCTTAAAAAATTCGTCAAGCCTATGATTTGCCGAAGCCTCTGCAAGCTTATCCTTAAGCTCCTCGCTTGCCATAATTTCATTGTAAAATTCTTCAGCAGTTTTCATAATATGTACCTTTCCTTTCAGATTTATTTTTCATTTGTTTATACGAAGGAAAAAACAAAAGCGCCGATTTTTTTGAAAAATTTTTTTGCCCTTTTATTATACAATACAAACCGTAACAAAACTGCAACAAAGCAGCTTTATTTTTTCACATTTATTTTTGGCTTTACGCATAAAGCTGCTCCCACCGCAAGGCGGCGGTAATCAGCCTATAGGCCTTGTCTATAGATTGATTAGGAAATAGTATAAAAAGCCGTGCCTCCTGTTATATACGATTCAGAACGCTGAAAGGTCGGGTAAGTTTTTATTTATTTTCTGCTCTGCCGACAAAGCCGCAATAAGCGGAGTTTTTCAATTATACTTCTGTCTGATTATTTACTGCCATAATTATAATCCATTTTGTGAAATAAATCAAACCTGAATAGCGGCGCAGACCGTTGGGTATTTTAATGACAATCTATTCTGTACAAATACTTTTCCCGTAAGAAATCGTCTTGTTTTCCGATGTAATATATGGTATGCTTCAATACGAGGTGATAATATGCTGCCGTTTTTGTCCGTCCTTGAAACAGACAGTGAAAAGAGCCAGTTTATGGCGCTGTACGAAGAAAACAGGGACAGAATGTACTATATAGCCTATACAAAGCTGGGAAACAGGTTTGACGCCGAGGACGCCGTTTATGAGGCTTTTGCCCGTGCCGCAGAAAATTTCGGAAAAATTCTTACCATTGACCGTAAGAAAAGGGGAGCTTATTTAGATGTTATAGTAAGAAACGTTTCTGTGGATATGTACCGAAAGCGAATCAAAGCCCCTTTGCAGAGCGAATACGACAGCGAAGAAATTGCCGCCGTAAGCCTTGAGGACGAAGTAATAGGCAGGCTTTCGGAGGAAAGGCTTATGGATTTTATTCTCACACTGCCTCCTGCACAGCGTGAAATACTGGAGCTGACCTCATTCTGCAATATGGAGTGCGGCGAGGCGGCGGCATTTCTCGGAATAAAAGAAAACACCGCCTATCAGCGTATTCACAGAGCAAGAAAGGCAATACTTGATTTTATAAAGAGGGAAAGCAATGAATAATGAAGTACTGTTCAATTCGGTAATGCAAAAGGTATGTGAAAGGGAATTTTCCGCCTTTGAAAACGTGCCCCGTCACAAATTCTCAAAAGGCTTTGACCGCAGAATAGAAAAGCTGCAAAATATAAGCGCTCCCAAAAAGGCATTGCCGCTGCGCAGCCGCACAAGGCTTGCTCTTATTGCGGTAATTGCCGCTGTAATCGCACTTTGCGGCTTTGCCACCTTCAACATATTGTTCGTTGCGGACAAATCTGACGAAACCTGGGTAATGCTCAGCGGAAGCGCCGCCGACGCTCCCGAAACCATTCTCCGCTATTATCAGCCTGCATTGCCCTACGGCTTTTACCCCGACAAAAGCTATAACTCAATCTGCACGGACAAAATGTACACCGTAGGCTTTACAAACGGCGAGTATCACTTCTATTTCACCCAAAGCACGGCGGCTGATTACAAAATCGGCTTTGAAAAGGGAGAAGTGAACATTGTAAGCAACATTTCAGAGGACACTATCGACGTTTATTACAACAGCTGCGACCTTGTTTCAAGAATATGGTCGGACGGAGAATACGTCTATGAAATAAGCGGCTGTACATATTTTTACGAGAATACGGAGTTCAAAACCCTGTACGAGGTTTTCCCACAGAAAAGGGAGGGGCTTAAATGAAAAAACTGCTGATTATTCTGTTTTGTGCATTGTGCCTTTGCTCCTGCGGAAAAATTGAGCTTACAGAGATTCCCGACAATACCGAAAACACAGCCCCCATAATTTCTCAAACGGCGGCGGGCTTACATAGCGATAATATGTCGGTAAACGCAAAATCCCCAGTGCCATCAAAGGTCTGCGGAATTGCCGAAAATGACCTTTTGTTTTACTCCGACAAGGAGGGGATTTACCTCAAAAGCGGCGAAAACACAGTTAAGCTTTCGGAGCGTGAAGCAATGGCGCTGACCCTTTACAACGGGCTTTTGTACTTCATTACCCCCGAAAATGGCGGCAGCTTTCCTCAAGGCAAGGTTTATTCGGTTGACCCCGAAACGAAAGAAGAATGCTGTATAATAAATCAGAGCAATATATCAAATCTGTTTATTGCCGACGATACTGTTTACTACACGGAGCAAACCGTGAAAGTCCTTGACAACGGAAATACTGCGGTGGGAAAAAAGCAGATGAAATGCGGACTCAGCGGAGAAAATCCAGTAAAGGACGAGGAATGTCTTGCCGCCGCAGACGGTGAATACAAGGCATTTTTTGGGGGCAATCAGCTTACCCTTTCCGATAGTGAAAGCAGCGCCGCAAGGGAAATAAAAGCGGCGGACAGACTGTGCATTTACGGCGGCAAGGCTTATTATATTGAGTACGATTACGACAGAACAGAGCAGAACTGTCTTTGCGTTTTTGACCTTGAAAACAGCACGGAGAAAATCACGGCGAAAACTCCCGAGGGCGGCGCTGTTTATTTTGAGGACTACGGCTTTTATGAGGGCGAAATATATCTCTATGACTGCACTTGGTTTTACAAAGTCACGAAAGAGGGCATTGTGCGCTATGAAGCGGACAATCAATATACCGCCCTATACAGCGCCTTTGACGGGCTGTACGGTCTTAAAAAGGACGGCAGAATTGCAAGGCTTATTTTTACGGAGGACAAGGTAAAGGAGGAGGTGCTTTGCTGTGAAAATTAGCAGGCTGTTGGTTTTGGGCGTGCTTGGAATAACGCTGCTTTCTGCCTGCGGAAGTAAGCAGGAAGCCCTTACTGAAACGGAAACCGCTCCACCCCTGACAAGCGCCCAATGGGACGGAAACCTTATTTACAGCAATTACATAAATGAGCTTGAAAGGCAAAGGGACTTAAGCCGCCCCATAGACTTTGAGCCGATAACGGACGGCTATTCCGTAAAATGCGGAAACCTGCCCCAAAATCTGAAAAACAGCGTTTCCTCGGGAGTAATCTGCTATGACGAGCAATCAGACATACTGTATTTCACCGACCTTGGCGGCACAAACACCCTGTCAAAGCTTGAAAAGGGCGTTGTCACAGAGCTTGCTCCCGTAACGGCGCAGTACATAAATTTATGGGACGGGTATCTTTATTATATCTGCAATACGGAAAAGCCTGTTGGTCTTGATTTCCCTGTTATGACCGCTTACGGCGATATTTACCGATATAATCTTGCCACAGGGGAAAACCGGATTTTCATCAAGACAAATGCAACCGCCCTTGCAGTTACGGAAAAGGGAATTGAATATACAGCAGGAGAAAAATACGTCTATCAGCTTAAGGGCGCTGAAAACACATCAGTTGACGAGCATATTTACCTTGCGAACTTTGAAAAGAGCGAAACCAAAGAAAGCGAAATTTATCCCGTTGCGGAAAGCTGTCTGGGGCTTTATTACGGCGAGGGAAAAATCACTCCCGACAATGGAGCCATAACCCTTGCCTATGAGGGCGGCGAAAAAATCCCCCTTATTTCAAGAGAAACGGTAAACGTTTATCTCACGCTGTACAAGGACTTCCTTTGCTCGCGGAAAACCCTTGACAGTCTGTACTGCCTTAATCTCAAAACGGGAGAGGAGCTTACCTACGGCGATTTTCCCGTTATTCAGGATTATGTATGGATAAAGGATACGCTGTACATAAGCGACGGGTCTTCCCTTTACAAATGCGAAAAGGGCGAAAAACAGCGCTTTTTCATTGAACAGCAGAATCCCGCCCGCCCCGTTGATTACAGCGTATTGCAGACGGACGGACAAAGGCTGTTTGTTGTTACAAGCGCAGGAAAGCTGTATTTGCTGACGCCCGATGAAACCGAAACGGTATATGTGCTTAAAAGCCTTTACTGACCGCAGAGAGGAAAAATTATGAAGAAAATAACTGCCGCCTTGCTGGGAATAATTCTCCTTGCAGGCTGCACCGAAAGCAGTGACATAAGCGCTCCCTTGCCCGATACCTGCGAGGATTTTTACGTTTATGAAACCACCGATTATTTAGGGCGTTTTAACGTGGGTAAGGACGGCGCAATGTACCTTTACACCTACACTCTTGACGAAAAGGGACAGGTGGAGGAATACACCCTCCGCAAATATGATATGGAGGGCAATTCCGCTGAAATATGCCGCCCCGAAAAAGCTCCAGCCGCCTTTGACTGCCGTGACGGCATTATTTACGGCGCTTACGCCGACTCCGCCGAAAATCACAGTCTGTACTCCTTTGATACAAACGCTCTTGAACAAGAGAAAATCTGCACACTGACGGGCTATTGCCAAGTGAACAGCATTGAAATATGCGGGGACTATGCATATATTCTTGGAATAAGCGCAGACAGAATGGGCATTGAGGGCGAATATATCTCACAGTTTGGTGCATACAGCTACGGCGGCGAAAAGCTTATAAGGGTGGAGCTTTCTACGGGAGAAATAACCGAAAGCGATGTTCCATATCCCATTGCCATTTCCACTTACAATAACGAATGCGTTGTTTATGCCGCAGACAAGGAGGGCTATTACTTTACGGATTTCGGCAATTCCCAAAAAAGCCGCCATAATATTGAGCTTATGCTGGGCTTTGGAATGTACGATAAGGACCGATTTGTTTTCGCTTCGGGAAGCGGCATAAATATAGGCGTTCTCTGTGCGGGGGCAACAAACCCCGACGAGGGAATTTCACAGCTTGCAGATGGCTATTATCCAACGGGCGAGCTTTATTCCGTAGGAGGCTACACCTTTTTCAAAACCTCGGCGGCTGAAGCAGAGCAAGCTAAAATCTGCCGCCTTAAAAACTCGAAGTACATAAAGAAAAACAACAAAATAAGGCTCATTTCCTGCGAATATAACTTTGACGCTCCCTTTGGCTGCGGCTATACAATAGACTATGAAAGCCTTTCCGCCGACAGCTTTTCACTTGCGGTGCTGTCCAACGACAAAAGCTATGATATGTGCATTGTAAACTCCTATCAGGGACATTCCTCCAATATCCGCGACAAGGGCAGCTTTTATCCCCTCAACGATGTTCCAAATGTCAAGGAGTATCTTGACAAGTGCTTTCCATATATAAAAGCCGCCGCAGAGGACAAAAACGGGGATATATGGATGCTGCCTTTGTCGGTGAACATTCCCGTTATTGTTTATAACAAGGATACCTGCACCGAAACGGGAATTGACTTTGAAAATGGAATGACCGTGGAGGAATTTATAGCCGCCTGCGAAAGGGCGTACAGCTCCGATTACAAAAACGGCTTTGACGTTCACCCTTATGTGCTTACCCAAAATCTTCTTATAGGCTATATGGCGGAACATGATACCTTTGATACGCCCGCTTTCAGAAGCTTTGCGCAGCTTTCAAAGGAAAAAATCAATATGCAGGATATGACCGCTTATCCCCCATATTTCCCCGTTACAAACCTTGCCCAAAACCGACTTTACGAAAAGGACGGGGAAAATATGTTTCTGTTTTCCTATCACAGGGACGCAGGCTCGGCGGTATGGATGTCGGGCTTTAATTCATTCAGATTTGCCCCTGTGCCAAGTATTGACCATAGTGAAAAATCGGGTGCGACCTGCGCCTTTATAACCGTAAATCCCTCTTCGGATAACCTTGAAGCCGCCCTTGACTATATTTCCTCTCTTGCAGAATATCTTTCGGAGAGAGAAAACTCCTTTATGCTTGCAGATAAAGTCTCATACTCAATGAACGAGGGGCTTGAAAGCCTTTACAGCCTTTATGAAAACGCTCAAATCGGCTTTAACGTCAGCGAGGAAATCTGCTTTGAGCCTTATGTGAAATACCACAGCGGACAGCTTACTCTTGACCAAATGATAACGGAAGCCGACCGCAGACTTTCCGCCTACCTTAACGAGTGAAATAACATAAATATTTTACAAATGCAACATTTAATTTTTACGCCCCATTGATTATTTCCGCCGTATGTGTTACTATTGTTACGGAAAGAAAATCAAGGAGGCATACTATGATATATACGGTTACTTTTAACCCCGCAATCGACTATGTGGTTCACCCAAAGGAAATGAAAACGGGCGAAATAAACCGCTCGGAAAGAGAGGAAATTTATCTCGGCGGCAAGGGCATAAACGTTTCAATTGTGCTTAAGGAGCTGGGAGTAAAGTCAATTGCACTTGGCTTTACGGCAGGCTTTACAGGGGAGGCAATCGAAAAGGGACTTGTGGAAATGGGGATAGAAACCGACTTTGTGCGGCTGGAAAAGGGGCTTTCAAGAATAAACGTGAAAATAAAAAGCGCTGAGGAAACGGAGCTTAACAGCATGGGTCCCCATATTGACAGCAAAGCCCTGTCCGCTCTTTTTGAAAAGCTTGACCGCATTGACCACAGCGACACGCTGATACTTGCAGGAAGTATCCCCTCCTCTCTGCCGTCGGATATTTACGAAAAAATACTTGAACGGCTTTCCCATAAGAAAATCAGGGTAATCGTTGACGCAACAAGGGATTTGCTGCTTAACGTGCTGAAATACAAGCCCTTTCTCATTAAGCCCAACAACCATGAGCTTGGCGAAATGTTCGGAGTACAGCTTGAAGCAGACGAAGAAATCGAGAAATACGCAAGAAGGCTTAAGGAAATGGGCGCAGTAAACGTGCTTGTTTCAATGGCGGGGGACGGGGCAATGCTCATAGACGAACAGGGAATTGCTCACCGCTGCGGCGTATGCAAGGGAACGGTGAAAAATTCCGTGGGCGCAGGAGATTCAATGGTAGCAGGCTTTACGGCAGGAATGCTTACTGGGGATTACGAATACGCCCTTAAGCTTGGAACTGCGTCAGGAGGAGCTACCGCCTTTTCCGACGGACTTGCCGTGCGGGAAAAGATTGACGAGCTTATGAAAACTCTTGAATAAAGAAATCCTCTTAAGGCATACGCCTTGAGAGGATTTTTTCCTTTTCCGAAACCGCCAATGCCGCTGATTTCCCATAAATCGGACAGAAATTGAAAAACGTTTTCGTTAAAAACTTAAGGAGGCTTTCCTCTGAAAACCTCCTCAGAAAATATTTCAGCCTGCTGAAATCATATTGGTATAAATTTTTGCATTGGTATAAATAATGTAATCGCTGCAAAGAGTGTTGCTTATGGCGTTTCCGTCGGCGTCAAGCAGCTCCGCTTCAAGCTTCACCTTGTAATTTGCATAGGTGTATCCCTTCTGCTCAAAGGCGTCCCCCGTAACAACGGAATACGCCGTTGCAATTTCAAAGGTGCCCGCTTCATATTTAAGACTGCTCTTGTCAAGTGTAAAGGTGTATTGACCCGCTCCGCCGCCAAGCTCCCATACTCCGGTGGTATTTTCAAGGCTTACTTCCGTAAGGTATTCCGCAATATCCACAGGAACATAAGTCTTGTCGTTATCCTTTTGGTAAAGGCTTAGCATAAATTTCACCTTTTCGGCTCTGTTAAGGTCGGCTTCGGGAACGTTTATAACGCTGTAATAGCCGATTGCCTTTATTACTCCGTTGGTTTCCCTGCCGTTTATTCCGCAGTTGGAAAGCTCGTTTGGAGTAAGGGCGGAAATGTTGTAATTCAGCGAAACGGTAGAGATATTTTCACGGTAGTAGCGCTTTCCGTCCGCTGTTTCGGGTACGGCGGAAATGTTGCTGTGAACCAGGTTATCCTGCACATAGGCAAGGTTTGAGCTTGCGGAGAAAGCAGTACCGTAGTCGCTGTCCTCGGTTTTGCGCTCGGGGAACTGCTCGATTATGCTTGTATCGTCGCCATAAACTATCTGAAGATCATTGCAGGTAACGGTAACGCTGTTTCCGCTTATAAGCTGATACTTTATATCAACGGCGTTTTCTCCGCCGCCCGTAAAGCAGATCACTGAGTCGCTGCAATTGAAGCCAACGTTATAGCTGCCGTCGCCTGTGGTATAGGTGCCCGTAATGTAAGGAGCGCCTTTTACGCCCTTTTCAACGCCGTTTTCATCTATTCTGGTGGCCTCGATTATAAACGCCTGATACAGATGGATCGAATCGTACGTCAGATAGGACCTTACATCTGCCGCATTTTCAGCCTTAAGGGAAATAACGGCTGTCATTTCGGCGGTTACCTTGTTGTTGTTTTCGTTGATAACCTGGTCCCCTGTTGTTGCAAAGGTAAATGTCTGATCATACAGGTTGCCCAGTATCATGTGAACGCTGTTCTCTTTGGAGTTGGCATTGTTCATACGGGACGGTGTCATTCCGCTGTCTCCCAGTCTGGGACTGCACCTTAAAGTAATGTTTCTCATTGGCTGAGTGCTGTCGTCCTCGGTGAAGAAGCTGATGTAATAATCCTCGTATACCTTCAGCAGTCCCGTTTCGTCCGTCATATTTTCCTTTGGAGTAAGGGTAACGGTGTACAGCTTTGAGGTATCGGTATCTTCGGCGGTCTTTTTCCTGTAATAGTTTTCTCCCACCCTTATTGTTGCTGCGGAAATATCGTCCTCGCATAATACAAGGGAGCCGTTTGAATCCTGTGCCGCTGTCATATCCGCCGCTTTTTCCAGCAGCTCCGCAAAGCCTACGGGAGCAAAGGCGGTTCCGTCCGCAGAGGCAAACAGGCTGAAATCAAGCTTCTGGTCAAAATCACGCAAAGCCTCTCCTATTGTGGAATAGTAAGCCTTGCCGTAATTGTTTTTATCCACAAGCACAAGCTTAGTGTCGGCAGGCAGATTGCTGCTGCAGGACAGAATAACCGACTTTCCGTAGCCCTGAAGGAGATTTTCGCCGCCGTTTATTGCAGACTCCCATTCCTGAGGCGTTCTGCGGTAGAAATAGGTTATGTAGTCAGTTACGGGAGTGCCGTAGCTTTCAAGAACAGGGTTTCCGTAGGTGTAAAGTTCTCCGTTGTATCTTGTTCCCGAAAGAGCCGCCGCCACAAAGTCGAACTTCAGCATTTTCTCCACATAAACGGGAATATAAAGGTGATAAGCCACCTTGCCCGTTTGGTAGGGAGCGTAGTACTGAACGTCGATAAGGGTGAACTGTGCGTCGTAAGCGCTGTCGTAAGCCGTATCGGTCATTTTGAAAAAGCCGCCGCTTATTTCAAGGGTTTTAACGTCCGGCTGCTCCACAAAAATGTTGTCTACCAGCCGTAAAACAGAAATTTCCACATTGAATGTGCTGTTATCTCCTGCATAGTTTACTTCCTTTTTGTCACCGGTCAGTCTGTTGTTGGTCAGCAGGTGAATATAGCTGTTTAGCATCGAGGTCACATTGCTGTAATTGGAGTCGTTTATTACAAGTACGGGGAAATTCTGCTCATCGGAAATACCGCCGCCGATTTTGTCCTTGAAGGTTGAAAGCTTGGACTTGTAGCTTTCAAAGGTTCCTGCGTCTGTATCAACGTTTTTGTATCGTGTATCGCTGCTGCTTTCAATGCCGTTCAGTATATTGGTAAAAGCGGTAAGGCTTATTCCGTCCCCTGTAAGCAGCATTGAGCCGTCCGTGCTTACGGCAGGATTTATTGTGGCATAGGGATACGCTCCCATATCAGAAACATCGTCCGCAGTGTTGAAAGTTGGCGCAGCCGTGTTTGCCGCTGCGTCAAGGCATTTGCCGTCATAATCGGAGTAAATCACATAACAGCTGCCGTTGTTTGTTCCCACGGTATTGTTGGGGTATTTGCCGTTTTCCGCTTTCTGAACGCAGATTCCCACCAACTCCAGAGAGCAGTTGCTGTCCATTGTTCCAACCACGTCGCCTCCGGAGCTGCCTGCCATTGCATTGCCGTTTGTGTCTGTTACCTGCACGTTGTTCAACGTAATATTGCTGCCCGTTATTCCCATTTTATACTTGGCTGCGGCAAAAATACCGCCTGCAGGCTTTCCGCTTTGCTGAATAATTACGCAGTCGGAAATAAGGCAGTTTTTAAGAACTGCGGTTCTTGTTTTGCTTTCGCTTTTCTCTATTTTTCCCACAAGACCGCCTGCGCCCTCTCCGCTGTTTGAGAACGCTTTTACGGTGTAATTCTTAACGGAGCAGCCGTCTATTATCAGATTGCCTCGGGAAATACCCATAATTCCGCCTGAGTCATACTTGCCCACTACTATGGAGCTGCCGTCCTCATTGCCGATCAGGTGGCAATTGGTTATTTTGCCCGTCATAACGCTGTCCTTAAAGGAACCTGCAATACCGCCGCAATATGTGGTAGCATTGTCGTTGACCATAACATTTGTGTTTTCGGCGGTAATATTTTCGAAGATGACAGCTTTCTGATAGGAGCTTCCGTCGTTCTCCTCACCGGCGTTTGCAATAACAGCTCCTGCAAAAATGGTGTTGTTTGCAACAGAGGTCGTATCTATAACTACGTTCTCAATATTCACATTTCTTACAGTAAGGTTCTTGCCGTTGTAAGAATTGCCGATAATTCCTCCTGCTCCGTAACCATCGTTAAAGCTTCCGCCTTTTGTGCTGCCCACAGTGCTGTTAGTGAAGCTGCCATTTGTTCCGCCTGCAGTCTGTCCGTCTATTTCAACTGTGCAATTGTTGCTTACGCCTATAAGACCGCCTGCCCATTTTCCTCCGATTACAGATACATTGCTTCCGCTGAAGCCATTTATTGTGGTAAGGCCGTATCTTACCGAGCCGATAATTCCTCCCGCAGTTTGATTAGCGCTTACGGAAAGATTATTAAGGCTTATATTTTCCATAAGCAAGGTGCAGTTATCTATCCTGATTGCTCCTCCGAGAGCTCCTGCACAGCCCGACTGAGAACCGTCGTAATCGGGCGAAGTATCAGCCTCGCTGTAAAATACCCTGTGCTTCACATTTCCTGTCAGAGTAAGGTCGGAAATTTTATAATCATCGTATTTGCCCGTGGTATCGGTTGTGAAATCGGTAGGCACAATGGCGCTTCTGTTCAGAATAAGCATATTGAACAGACCAAGACCTAATTTGAAATCCTTGTTGCCGTTGATTTTGTAATAAGCCTCATAATTGTAGCGGTACATATTAAAGCTCATATTCAGCTCTATTACGGAGTTGTTGCCCTTAATGCCGTAAAGGTACATTTCAAGGTCATGGCTTTCGCTGTTAAGTGAGCCTATTCCTCTGAAGCCGTCGGGAAGAACATAATTTCCTCCTGCAAGCTCAAGGGTGAATACAAAGTTATTGTTGGTAATATTTCTTGCAGGATAGGAAACATAGGTTGTTCCGTCTGCGGAAAGGGTTTTGTCGGGAGTATATTTGTAGATAATATACGGAACGGTGTTCTTTGAATTTGCATAGGTATCCTTGCTTGAAAGGCTGTAATCGGCTGATGCAGCATTACCGATTTCGTTATACTCCCCGTGACGGGTCATCTGACCCAAGCCGTAGCTGTATGCGCCTGGACAAGCGCCGTTAAGCCCTGCGCTGCCTGCGCCGCTCATTGCAATACAGCCCATAATAAACAGGGATTGTGCATTGGGAACGGTTAATGTGGCTTGATTTATGGAGTTTCTGCCCGTTGGGTGGGAAAATCCGCTGAAAGAAAGCTGCGCTGCGTTTTTGTCAATGTCGGCAATGGAATAATTCTTTGTGCCGTTCTGCATTGTAACGTTGGCTTCCCTTGATTCGTATTTATCCGTTTCGGTTACGGCAAAGCCGTCGATTACACGTCCGATTATATGGTTAAGGTAAAGCCTTATTTTGCCGTCCTTGCCCTTGTAGCTGTTTGACCCGGCAGCGGTGAAGTCGTTGTTGCTGTTGTCGGTTATACCGCTGTGATTTATTTCGGACATATTTCTGAAATAAACGCCGCCGTATCTTACTACGCCGATGTAGCCGCCTATTGCCACGTTGCCCCAGCAGCTGCCGTCTTGTACGATTATATTGCTGCTATCATCAATCTGAACGCTTACCTTGTCGATTATATTATCGCCGCCGTTTACAATGCCGATAAGTCCGCCGTAAAAATAAGCCGTACCGTCGCCGTCGGTGGCGTATTTGCTGCTTGCCGTATAGGATGTGGTGGACATAGACGAAAAATCAGCCGTTACCTTTACGGTAAGATTTCTTACAACGCAGCCTGTTGACTGATAGATAAAGGGGATAGTATTCCGAGCGGTTATTGTAAAGTCCGAGCCCTCGATTACGCCCTTGAAAGGCACAGTTTTTCCAAGACCGATAAAGCCTGTTGACAGAGTAATATCGCTGCCTATTTTGTAATAGGCAGTGGAAAGGGCCGCCGCCATTTCCGAGGAGGTTTTGGTATTGCCGTTTTCGTCCTTGAAAACGCCTTCGTCAAGGCTCCATGTATAAGCCGTATGAGCGGCTTTGTTTTCACACCAGGAGCTGTAATTATCGGTATGGAAATTGATAATTATACCGTCGCCGGTAGGGTCGCTGCCGTTGAGCAGATTTGCAATAAGGACAAGCTGATTGGCCTTTGTGATAATGTACGGGTCGTTATAAGTGCCGCAGCCTGTTTCAAGGTTGGTGTCGTTTTTGTGGTTTACCTGTATTTCGTGACAGTTATCCGCTTCGCTGTAAGCCGCAGCCACATAGGGAAGATAGCCCGAGAAATCCACGCTGCTGTCCGTGCTTTCGGCTTTGGCAGGGTCGGTATAGTAAGTACTGTCGATATACTGCTTCTGCATATCGGGATATTCTGCTGAGCCTGAAATCTCACTGCCGTAGGTCACATTCCGGATATGGTTTTTGCCCGAATCCCAGTCCTCTGCGTACTTGAAATTATACACCGCCGTACAGCTGCTGCCTGCGGGATAAACAAAGCTGTTGAGCAGGAGTGCTTTACTGAAAGCGTCGTTTTTAAGCACAATGCCGCCAAAGGTGATATTTATGTTATCGGCGTCGCTTGCGCCCACGTTTCCCATAAGGCTTGTTGCCGCCTTATCGGTGGTATAGGCATTACTCATAGTAACGCCCTTTATTGACGCCTTTACGTTGCTGCCTATGCTGTTTATCAATAGCGGCGCATAGTCGCTTACGCTGCTTATTTTTATTCCGTTAAGAGCAATATTATTTAAGGTCAGCAAGACGGTGCTGACAGCGCTGCCTGAAACAGTGCCGCAGACAAGAGCCCCCGATCCGCCACTGTCGGCAAGCACGCCCGTGCTGCCCGAGAATGAAGCGCCGCTTACCGTAAGACCTGAGGTTACGTTTCTGAACAGACCGCCGTGCATAAGGTAATGCTGAGAGGTTTTGTCCGAGGTCAGGCGCTTCATACTGTCGGAATTGCCCGCTCCGTTTTCGCCGCTTTCAATCTGCGAATTGTAAAAAGCAAAGGAGCTGCCGTCCTCAACGGTAACAGCCGCTGAAACATCAACGGGATAATAGGAGTAACCCCTCATATCATAGCTGCCTGCAGGTATGGTGTTTCCTCCGAAGGGGTTAGGGAAATAGCTCTTTATTCTTGTGTGAGCATAGGTGTTAAGGCTCCACAGCATAAGCTTTTCGGGATCTGTAAGAGTGCCTGCTGCGTTCTTTTCCCTGATAAGGTCAAGGTTATAGTAATACCTTGTGTTCTTGTTTGTAACGTTTCTGCCGGTCTGATTCTGATAGGTATTGCAGCCTGCTCCGTCCATCTGTACCGTGCCCGATCCGGTGCGGATTGAAACAACCGCTCTGCCGTTTTCGCAAATATCGGTATTGTAATTTGCCGAGCAGGTGGCTAACAGGTCGTCATAGGTTATTCCGCTCTTTAAGCCTGAAAGGTCTGCGGAATTTATAACGAAAGCGTCCGGCTTTTTCAGTTCAAGGTACAATGCGTATTCCTTGCTGTAATCGGTGTGGATTCCCCTGTTTATAAGCATACCAAAGGAGCTTGCAGAGGAGCCTTTTACAGTAATATTCTGTATTTCAAGGTCGTAAACCTGCCAATAGCCTGTTGCAGCAGCGCATATTCCCGCAAAGAAATTGGAGTTCAGAAGCTCCACAGTACCGCTTTCAACGGTAATTCCCTTTACACTCTCGCCGCCGATTGTGACTTTGGTGTTGTTCCAGGTTTCGCCAAGCAGTCCGCCGCCGATGCCCTTTGAAGAAACCGATGCGTCCCTTACAGTCACGTTTGTAAGAGTAACTTCTCTTGCGCCCGTATCGTAGCTGTTGCCGTAATTTGCTATATTTGCAAGGAAGCAGCCTGTTCTGTCGGAATCGTTTGAGCTTGAATTTGATACCTTTGTTGAAATTGTTACCGTATCGGTTATTACAGAAAAGCTGTAATTTGTGCTTATCTCGCCGATTACACCGCTTGCCATTGTCCTTGAGTCTGCGGCACAGTTTATTTCCGAGCCGAAAACACTGTTTGTTATGCTTATTGTGACGGGTAATGAGGAAGAGCTTACATTTTCGCCTACTCTGCCCATCATACTTCCCACAAAGGAGTATTTGCTGCCGTTGCTGCCCGAAAGGGTAATTGTTTCCGAAAGATTTACATTATTTGCGGTAAAAGCCCCTGCCATATGTATAGCAGAAAGTGCGCCTATATTGTTGTGGTCGTTTGTAGCTATTACTTGTACGGTAATTTTTCCGTTTACGGCAATATTGCTGAAGGAAGCACCGTTGCCTGTTTTTGAAATAAGGCTGTTGTACTTATGGCGGTAGATAATGCCGCAGCCCTTTTCGCCCGCAGCAGCAAGAGCCGATTGGCTTAAACGATAGCCGTAAGCCTCGCCTATGGCAAGAGTAATCGTGCAGTTTTCACCTGTTATACTTCCCGTGAAATAAATCTGATTATTATTCTGCGCCTTGACTGTTACACCGTCATCTCTGGTAAGACCCGTAAGTCCCGTGCCCGTAAGATCAAAATTTCCCGACAGTTCTATATCCGAGCCAAGAAGCACAGAGCATTCCGAGCCTGAATCAAACAGGAGAGTGCCCATATCAGTGCCGTAATTCAGCTGCATATTAAGCGCCAGCGCCCCAAATCCCGACAGTCCCGTCACGTTTGCAGCGTCAGCCGCATTTATCTTAACGGTATGGGCGGTTTCATTAACATCAAGCACTCCGCTTTCCGTAAAGTCAGTGCCGTTAAAACGTACAACCTCGCCCCAGTTGCCTATATCGTCCACTTCCACAGCTGTGCCTCTTATGAAAACCCAGCCGTCCTTTGCGTAAATAAGGGCGTTTTCTCTTGAACCAACAATCTGTCCGCCGCCCTTTGAGTTGTCATATTTAGCCTCAGTACCGCCAAGGTCGGTTTTGCCGCTGAAGCGCAGCACTCCGCTGTTCATTTTGCCCACAATGCCGCCGCCGATAAACTGACCGTTTGTATTTACAGTCACGTTTTCAGCGTCAATAAAGGCTGTTTCGCTGTATCCCGCAAGACCGCCGAATACATAGCTCATATTTGCGGCGCAATTGGATGCGTTTACCGAAACTCCCGAAAGCCTTACATAGGAATCATCGCTTATAACGCCAACTATTCCGCCGTAATAGCCTGCGTTGGCGGCTTTGGTTACAGTTACCGCTGCTCCGCTTATTTCAAGGCTGCGGCTTGTAAGGTCGGAGGAGTATTTTCCTATAATGCCGCCGTAATTGTTATTGCTTCCGTTGTCGGAGGCTCTTGAAAGAGCAACCGAGTTTGTATTATCAATGGAAACAGTGCCCCCGTTATTTTCAAGCACGCCGAAAATACCGCCCGAATTTGCGCCGTTGGCGGTGCAGGTTATGTTATAGCCCGAAATTGCAAGTGTGGGCAGAGTGCTGCCAAAATAGCCGAAAACGCCGCCGGAGCCGCTTCCGCCGTTTACGGTGGCATTGACGTTGCCGTTGATAATAACCTGTCCGTCCTCGGAATAGCCTGCAATTCCTCCTGCATATTGCGCTGCGGAAACTGTGCCGCCGGTCTGAAAACCGCCGTTAACGGTTATGCTGCGGCTTTCCGCATAGCTGCTGTACAACGTCTGTGAAGAACCGATGGTCAATTCCTCTGCGAGAGCAGACGCAAAACGTTCATTGTCCTGCCGCACTTCGCCGTCAAGTGACAAGCCAAGGGTCATTGTATCTTCAAGCGCTGTTGCAGCCGCTTCCGAATGGCTTACGGTAAGCACAGAGCCGGGATTCATTTTTCCCACAAGACCCCCTGCATTGCCGCCCGAAGAGGTTACGTCAAAGCCTGTGCAGCTGCCGCTAACGCTTACTGTAAGCGCCGAGCTTTTCGCCATTGTGCCGCAGGCAAGACCTGTGTCTCCGCTGCTGCTTACAGCCGCATAAACGCCATCTGCGGTTACTGCGTTGTTGTAGATCGTAAGATCCACCATAGCGCCCTCGCCGAGAGTGCCTATTACGCCCGCATGACTGTGAGCATGTTCAACGCCGCTTTCGTCGGTGTAGGCGGAAATTTCTATCTGCCAGTCCGCCGTAACAGAGCTGTTTTCGGTATGAACAACATTTTCCGCAAACAATGCCGAGTCGTTTGAGGCGGAGCGTATTATTTCAAGGCTTCTTGCATTGTCCGACGAATCCTTTATCTGCGCCGTATCGGCAATATAGGCAAACAGAGGCTTATCCAGCGTAAAGCTGGGGTCGGAGCTTCCTGCGACGATGCTGCCGCAGAAGGGATAATCCGACGTGCCAAGACTTACGAAGCCGTCAAGATTATTAAGCTCGCCCGAAGCAATTGCAATATAAATTTCAACCCCGCAATATGCAGAGGGAGATGCCTGATAATTCTGCGAAAGCTCTACAAGGTCTGTAACGCTGTTTATGTCAACTCTGGTCTGGTCTGCGGCGGAAATGTTGGTTACTCCCGAGGGGAAGCACATATTGAGGCATACAGCAAAGACAGCCGCCAGCAGAATAGCTGCCGCAGCCGAAAGAAGCTTTATTCTGTTTTTAAGCTTCATTTCATGTTTGCCTTTCATTTTTTTACCTCGATCTTAATTTTATGCGCCTGCAAAGGTGAAATTTACATATCCGCTGAGAGTGGCAATATCCGTGTAAACTCCCGTTTCCGTTTTATAGAACTGAATATCATAGCGGCTTTGCAAATCAGAATCAACGCTGAAGCTTACGGATTTCATATTTCCCGAAGAGGCTTCCGCCAGTCCGTATTTGTCAAGAAATACCTTGTTTATTTCGAGCTGTGTGCTGTCCCACGCAAGGGTGACTGTTCCCTTGCCCTGTCCTTTTACCCCGTAGTTGAAACCGTCGTAGCCCTGGGCGGTTGTTTCCGTAAAGCTGCCCGTCCAGTTGGTTTCGGTCTCTCCTCCCGAGGAAAAGGCAAACATTCTTCCCAGCTTGTAGTTATCCGTGTATAAGTAGGAAGCGTCATTAGGCTCTGCCACCGCCTGAATATGCACCGTATCCATAAAGCTTCTTGGCACGGTTATTCTGAAGGAATCAACGCTTTTTGTTCCTCCGGCAAGGGAATTTCCGATAATAACGCATTCGCCGTCGGTAAAGCTGTACTGCGTATTGCCGTTATACGTTACCGAAAGTCCCGTAAAATCCGACGTATTCCTTGTTCCGTCAAGATTGTAGAGGGTAAGGGTAAAGGTGTATGCAATGGTTTTTTCGTTTACCTGCGAGGGATTGTTGTGTACATAGTTGCACACGTTTACTTCAAAGGTGGAGGTTTCTCCGCTTTCCGAAAGGGTAATTGTTTTGAGGGTATAGGACAATGCGTCCTTTGCGGCAAGATTCAGATAATTGGAGGAAAAAGCCGTGCCGCTTAACCCTTGGGTTGAAACCACTCGCTTTACGCTGTTTACGTTGGTGTATGCGCCGAAAACGGCAATGCCCAGTACGAAAGCGGAAAGAGCTGCCGCAATGCCTGCTGTCAGACGGATGAATATTCTGTTTTTGCTTCCTCTTTTCATTGCCTGTCACCGCCGTTTTCCGTTTATACCATTCCTGCCGTAAGATATACTATATCCGTTTCCTTGTCGTTTGTAACTGTTCCCACGTCCCAGCTTACTTCAAGTATATAGTAATCCACAAAGCCCGACGAATCGCTTCCGTGCTTTATGGACTCCGTATTCTGCCAGTACAGCGGCTCTGCGTTTTTCTGCACATTGCCGTATGAATCGTAGGATTTTTCGTGGAGGGATTTGTCGGCAATTATGCCGTCTGCATTGAGGTAAGTCCCTGCAATTTCCACGCTGTCCTTAATGTAATAACGAGCCGTATCCGTTTCGTCAACGTACAGCACGCTTTCTCCCGAGGAGGGAGCGGAAAGGCTTTCTTCCGCCTTATAAAGGGCGTATTTAAATTCAATATTGGTGGTATGGGCAAGCTGTATTTTGTAATCGCCCACCGCCTCGTCCGAGTATACGCTGAAAACGAAATTTTTCTTTCCCGCCTCGTCCGAAACGTCAATTCCGCCCATATCTATATTTGCGGAGCTTTCCCTTGCGCCTGCGCCTATGGAAAGGGACACAGGGGAATTTATCCTTGTTATTGTATCAAGCCTGCGCTGATTGGTAAACCAAGCGAAAGCCGCCGCCGTAAGAGCCAGCGCCGTCAGCACAGAAACCGCCCCGATAATTATTGGCTTGTAGGTTTTGTTCTTGTTCATTGTTACGCTCCGAGATTATGCCTTGCTGATGTCAGCCGTCAGCTTAAGCTCTATAAAAGCCGCCCTTGTGCCGATAAGCTGGTCGGCGCTGTTCCATTTTGCGTTGAGTATATCGTAATATTCCGTATTAAAGCCTGCCGAATCCGAGCCTGCCGACATATTTTCAAGCATTACGGCAAGGTTTTCAGCTCCGCCCTCGAAAAAGGCTTCAGCCTCTGCCTCGCTGATTACCGCTTCCGTATTTTCCGTCAGTCTTTCATAGCCTCTTGTCCTTAAAATACCGTCCCCCGAGGGAAGTATAAGCTGATCCACAAAGGAGGGCCATACCCAGTAGAAATCCACTCTGTACGCCGTATTTTCCTTGGAGTTTTTCTGCGAAAAGGTAAATCCGTCTGTAATCCTCTCCGAGTAAAGTCCGCTGTCCTCGTCATACTTCTTGAAAAACAGTATATGTCCCTTTGCAAGCTTTGAAACCGCTTCGGTCTGCGGAATTATGCAGTCGGAATTATCCCTGTCTGCTGCGGCGTCGCTGTTGTACAGCACAGTATCAAGAGTAAAGGCAAGGTCAAGGTCGGTATCCTTTCTTGCAATAACGTAAAAAGACAGCTTGCCGCAGCTTCCCGGCTGTATTCCCTCGTCGGAAAGGTTGCCAAAATTGCTTTCATCGCTCATCTGCCACTTTATTTCGGGCTTGCCGTCGGCGGTGGAGGAAAGGGTGATTTCCGTTCCGTCGCTTAGCGTAACGTCGCTTCTTGATTTTCCGTCGGGTACGCTTAAATAGGGGTCGTACAAGCCGCCTTTGTCAAGAGCCGCCAGCTCGTAAACGCCGTCAGCGGCGGTCATACCCATTTCGCTGCCCTCAACGGTTTTGTTGCTTGTAAACCAGCCAAGGGAAACGGCGGAAATAAGCAGCAGCAACAGCGCTCCTGCCGCAAAAAGCATAATTACGGCTATTCTGTTCTTTACAGAGCCTTTTTCTCTTTCCACGGTGCTGCCTCCTTTCCCCGACTTATGTAATTATGGGCTTACTTTTTGCCCTTGTTTTTCTTCTGCTGCTTTGCCGCCATAAATGCGTCCAGCTTTTGCTGGGTTTCGGTCATGTGATTGCGGCAGGCGGTAATTTCCCCTGTGTATTTGTTGAACCATTCGGCGTCCGCCTCGTTTGGCTCCTCCTGAAGAAGAATTGCCTGTACCAGAGCCGACTGGGAACGGGAACGCTTTCTCTCGATTTCCTCAATGGTGGCTCTGCACCTTTTAATTTCCTTTTTATACTTTCTTTCCTCAAACATAGTAGTTCTCCTTGTATAAAATCAGCTTCCAAGCCTGTCTATGGAATCAATTATTTCACGAAGCTCCTCGTAGCCCTCGTCAATATGTCCTGCAATTTTGCGAAACGCCTTTCCCGACTCAGTGAGCCTTTCCCTCATCTGCACGGGATATTTCACAAAGCAGTAATGTATTTCGTTTATGGTTTTCTGATTGTCGGTATAATCGTCTATGAGAAATATTACCGACCTCGCTGCGCCAAGGTCTGACAACACCATATTGTAGTGCAGGTCATAGTCGGTTTTTTTCTCATCGTACTTTTCAATTTCCTCTGCCGCCCGGAGCATATTTTCCTCGTAAATTCCCATAAGCTCCAGTCGGTTTTTCTTAATCTGGTCGAAATAAAGCCCCGCAAAGATGAATAGGGCGAAAAGTGCGGCTATGGCGACGCAGATTGCGGTTATCATTCGTGCTTTCATTATTTTTTCCTGATTCACTGCGCCTGCCTCCTTTATGGGTTTTCGTCTGTATTTTCGCTTTCGCCGGTTTGCTCCTGCTCATACAGCTTACGCTTTTCCTCGTCTATGGCCTGCCGCATAAGCCTTTCCTTTTCCTCTGCAATACTGCTTTCCCTGCGCTCCCTTGCAATTGCCGCAATGGTTTTTACTTCATACACCGCAACTGCCGTTACAATGAGAAATACCGCCAGCAAAATCAGCTTGTTTGCCGAGCCGAAGGAGTTTATCCACCTTAGGAAAACCGCCTTGCCGTCGTATTTTCCCACAATTCTGTCCTCGGTGACGGGAGCGGAATCCTCAATATTGTTGGAATCCCCCTTTGTGACAAAGCTGCCGTCCTCAAGGATTTTCACAATTCTGTGAGTGTTAAGTTTGCCGTAAATTTCCCTGTCCGCCGAGTAAAAGCAGATTATATCTCCCTCTGCAAGGGTATGGGGGTCGGTTTTCTTTACGATTATGTAATCCCCCGAATGAATTGAGGGCTCCATACTTCCCGTAACCACTCTTACAATGCTTACGCCGAAAACCTCCGCCGCTTCACCCCGCATACTGCGTACCATTACATAAACCACAAGGGCTATTGCCGCCGCAAGCAGCACTGCCGCCGCAATTGCCGCAGTTCTTTTCACAGCCTTTACCCAAGGGGCTTTGTTCACGGACATTTAATTCTCCTTTTTGATTAGTCGTATGATTTTTGTAATAAAGCTTACGTGATACTTTCTGAACAGCTCGTGAATTTCCTTATCGTGCTTTCTCTGCTCTCTTGCCGTGCGCTTTGGCGGCATTTGCTTAGGCATAACGTAAACCTTTTTCTTCTTTTTGCCGAAAATGCGCTTAAGCCGCTTTTTCAGCTTCTGGAAAAATGTAGGTGAATACTTTTCGTAAAGCGTCTGCATTTCCGCCGCTTTCTTGCGGTCAATTTCCGCCTGCTTCCTTGCGGCGGCTTCTGCGGCGATACGCTCCACCAGCATTGGGTTGTCCGAATCGCCCTCTCTTATTACCTTGCCGTCCTTTCTTATAAGGGAAATCAGGCGGCGAATTGCTCTCTTTGCAATATGTATGGGGTTTTTGGAATATTCCTTGTAAATCTCGTCAAAGCTTTTGCCTTCAAGCTCGGTTCGCATTTCCTTAAGCTTTTGCGCTCTGACAGCTTCTCTTTCCTCACGCTCACGCTGAAGTCTTTCCGCCTCGGCTCGCTCAACTGCTCGCTGAGTTTCGTGCTTTTCACGCTCCTCGCCTATCATTCTGCTAAGCTCGGCACGCTCTGCGGCAATACGTTCCTTTTCCTCCGCCTCGGCACGTTCCTTTTCTATGCGCTCTCTTTCAAGGCGCTCCTGCTCTTCACGCTGAAGCCGCTCCTTTTCAAGCCGCTCTGCCTCCTGCCGCTCTTTTTCCAGCCGCTCCTGCTCTTCCCGCTCCGCCTGCTCTCTTGCAAGACGTTTTTCTTCCTCAATGCGCCTTTCCTCTTCAAGCCTGCGCTGTTCTTCCTCTTGTCTTCTGCGCTCTTCCTCCTGACGTCTTAGCTCTCTTTCCTCTGCCTCAATGCGCCTCTGCTCCTCGTCCTTGAAATACTGAGTTTCAATGCGGATTGCGTTGTCTATTGCCTTAAGTATTTCCTCCGAATCTTCGGGGAGAGCTTTTGCAAATATATTTTTCGAAGTATCCGCAGCTCTTTTTGGGCTGCTTTCGTCAATGTCGTAATCGGTGGTATCTGCGTTTTCAAGCCTGCGAAGTATTCTTGGAGTAGCCGCCTTGCTGCTTCTTGTTTTGAGTATTTCGGCGTTTCTGCCCTCCTTGTGGGTAAAGGCTCTGAAAAGCAGATAATTCAGCGCCGTAACGCTGTAAAGATTTTCAATATAGGTCTGCTCGGGTTTTTGTGCGGCGTCCGAAACGTTGATTTCGTAGCCCACCTTGTCGTAGCCCTCTATAAACTGCCAAAGTACAAGGCAGGATTTAAGGTCAACGTTTTTCATAATGGCGTTGGTACGCATTACGGGGGGACGGATATAGTTATTGCCCATCTGCTGGCAGAAGGGTGACGCCTTGTAGCTTTCGATAATTTGCCTTATTTTCTCCACCCTGTCCCACATGGTAGAGCCGTTTTCGTCGGTTTTTTCAAGGGAATCCACCGTTTCTATCTTAAGGCTCATTTTTACTCTGCTGCCGCTGTCCGAGCCCATAGAGGTGTTGTATTCAAGGGCATAAACCTCCTCGCTTGCGGAGGCGGCCTTAAGCTTTTCGTATCTTTTGGTGACGAATATGTAAAGCCTGTCTATTAGCGTGTTTACGAACTTGTTTTCGTAGGTCAGCAGGCTTTCCTCCTTATGTACGTTAAGCACCTTGGAGGGGGTGATTTTTCCCGTTACGGGGTCAACGCTCTGTATAAGGTCGGTGTGCTGTGCAAGGTGCTTTATGGAATCAACGGTGATCTTTTTTGACAGCGCAACAGGCACTACCTCCTCCACGTTGACAATGGTCTTTCGTGGATTTCTCATCACGTTGTCAACATAGCCAAGCCCCTTTTCAATTGCTTCAACCCAGCTTACTTCAATGGTTTTTTCCATAACCTTTCGGTTAAGGGCAATGGTACTGCGGCTGTGAGAAAGCATTGAGCGCACGTTTTCGTAAAGCTCATCGTCACCGATTAAGTCAATCAGCGCTTCAAAGTCCCCTGTCCATTCATTAAAGGTTTCGCTCAATTTCTCACCGCCTTTCCCGTAAAATGAAAACTATAATCAGAAAAGCTTCTGTAATCTTTCCAGATATGCAATGGATTCCTTCATTGAGTTTTTGCCGAAAAGCTTCTGCAGATATGCGCAAAGCTCTTTAAGCTCATCTCTCAGCATTGCAAGGTTAAGAGCCTCGAATTTTCTGAATATCTTTGTTGCAAGAACATAGTCAACGCCGTCCAGCTCCTCGCCTCCGCAGGCAACATAAACAGGAACAAACAGGTTCATCTGCTTTAAGATACGGTTACCGAAAGCAACTCTCAGCTTTTCGATTACCCACAGGTCAAGCTGCTGAATCTTTTTCAGGGTATCCTGACTTATTGGGTACTGACGGAACGCTTCGTTGAACAGCTCGTTTACATGGCTGAAGCTTAAGTTCATAGACGGCGTGTCGGGAGCGTCGAAAGGAATACCCTTTGCGTCAAGGTTAATAGGCTGTGCACGGTCGTAAACCTTATCGGAAATTGCAAAGGTGGAGTCGTCGTTGTTGGCTGTACCGATATACCAGATATTCTGCGGAATACGGAGCATACCCTTGTCAAGGTTTTCAGGGTCGGTGCTCCAAACGTTGGGAACAAGGTCAAGCTTCCATTCGTCCGCGTTTGGCATTTCAAGAATTGACAGCATTTCCGCAAAGTAATACTCAACTCTTGCAATGTTCATTTCGTCTAACAGGATAAAGTTGATGTCGTCGTTATATGACGAGGAATAAATTCGTTTCAGTACTTCCGTTTCGTTGAAGTTCTTGGTAAATTCGTTGAAATAGCCGAAAAGCTCGGTACGGTCACGCCAAGAGGGCTGTACGGAAGCAATGGTTGTATCCTTCTGCAAAAACTTACCGAAGGAGTAAGGCAGCGAGGTTTTACCTGTACCGGAAATACCCTGGAGAACAATAAGCTTTGTGGAAGCCATACCCGCAATGAACAGACGAATTGTCTTTATATCGTAATACAGGTGCATACGGGAGCAGGCGAAATTCCGATAGGTTTCGCAGATTCCCGCAAGAGTAATGCTGTTGTCGTACTCGGGTGGAATGTATGTCTTGTAGAAATTGTCCACCTCGATAAGCTTTGAAAATCTGATGTCGTTTGTATGAACAACGCCGTCCGCCGACGGGGTCATATCGCCCTCCGGGGCTGCAGGCATTTCGCCCTCCATGCCGCCCATAGAGCCCATAGCACCCATAGACATTCCGCCTGCAAAAGCAGCGGCGGCAGCGCCTTGGGGCACACCTATCTGCGCCACCTTCATTGCCATTATCTCGTCCTTTTCCCTTGTAAGCCTGATTACCTGTCTTTGGAGAGTGCCAAGCTCCTCGATTACGTCCTCGTCGCTTACAATGGAATGTCTGAATCTTATGTATTTTCTTATAGCCATAACGATAAGAACAGCCGCAAGAATAAAAATTGCCGCAATAATCACTATGGAAAGAACAGCAAGAATCCAGCCGCCCACGCCGAAATCCTCGGAGTGCTCCTTAAAGATCCTTACATATTCTTCAAAGTTGAAAATCTGCTTCACGCCCTCGAAAAGCCCCGTAAATATGGTTGCAAAGCCTTTCAGTATCTGGGACACGAAAACAAAAAACCATTCAAGAAAGCTGTTCATATTGTTTCTCCCGTTAATCGGTCAGTGCTTTTTCCTCGCTGTTATTTTCGCCGTCTGTTTCGGCGGAATTGTCATTGCCGCTTATTTCGGCGGCGGTATTTTCCTCTGTGGAATTGTCGCTGCCGTCTGTTTCGGCGGCAGCGTTTTCCCTTGCGGTATCATCGTTGCCGCTTATTTCATCAGCTTTGTTTTCCTCTGCGGCATTGTCATTTTCGCCTGCTTCATCGGCGGTTTTCTCTGCGTTTTCAGCCTTTTTCTGCTGCTCCGCAAGGTATTCCTCAATGGCTCTGCGCTTGATTTCCTCCTCGTCAAGCTGCTGGGCGGCAGGACGCTTTACCTCTACTACCGCCATAATGAACTTGTAAAGCTCGAACAGGAAAAACAGCGCCAGCGGCACGATTACGCAGATACAGAAGCCAAGCTGAGTGCGGAGAAAGTTAATTACAGCGCCAAAGCCGGGGATAACAAAGCCGTTCCATTTTCCCACAATATCCGAGGGGTAAACGTTAATGCTGTCCTTTACGCTGTTGTTGTCGCCCTTGGTGGTAAAGCTGATATTGCCGTTGATTCTGTGAACCTCGGTTATGCGGTGAGTGTTCATTACCTTTTGCCCGTTTATCAAAGTCCAAAAGGTGATTACATCGTTTTCGCAAAGGTCGTTCACGTCGGTTATCTCGGTGTCAATAATCAGGTCGTTTGCGGAAAAGGTAGGCGCCATTGAATCCGACTCAACCGTAAGGGGAATATTGCCGAAAATATTGGGCACTCCTCCGCTTCTGTCGGCGGAAAAGGCAAGTATGGTTGCGATAAGCGCAAATATAAGTATTATCCACGAAAGGACGGAAACTATTTTCTTCAGTACCCTTTTCATTCTGTTCTCCTTTATGTATTTTCAACTATTTTGAAATTCATACTAAGCTTCAGCGTTCCGCCGATAATATTGTCAAGGCAGTCAGGGTCGTTGCCCTCCAGCCACACTACAACGGTGTATTTGTCCTTTTCCCCAGGAGCGAATTTATCCTCTCCTGTGGTCATTACCACCGTTGAAGCCTCGAACTCCTTGTCGCAGTCGCTTTCAATGCCCTTGCCGTTGGATTTGGTCTTGCCGTAAACCGTTCTTTCGCCGTTTTTATATACTGCGATTCTTATTGCCTCGTCAACTCCGAGGGTAACGCTTTCGATAATCATTTCGCCCTTGTAAGCCACCGTATCGTCCCCCGAATTTATGAGATAGAACGTATAGGCAATGTAATTGTCCCCATTATGAGCGCCGTTTATCATATCAAGGTTTTGGGGCAGATCCTCGCCGCTGATATTGGTCATATCGTAAAGTATTCCTGCGTTGAGGGTTGCAATGGACCTGTCATATTCGGGAGTTTCCGAAAGGGTAAGCCCCTGATTTATCATATCGTACTTGTTTACCATTACGGTAAAGCTGCCGAATTTGTCGTAGAAATAGGATATTGCGTAGGCGATTGCCACCAGCGCCACAAGAATGATTATCAGCACGCTTATGGCTCGTGCAACCACCTTTTGCCGCTTTACCTCTTTTGCCGTTCGCCGCAGAGTGAGTATATCCGTCATTTTGTTACGGGGATCTCTTTCGGCGGAATCCTTTTCCTCATCGGGACTTTCTGCCGTTTCTTCTACGTCGATTTCGTCCTCGTCCTTTGTTTTATCTTTTATCAATGTATATTCTCCAATTCTATCGGGTAAGGCTTATTCCTGCGTTCTTCTGCGGACAAATCTTTCAAGCATAAAGCTGCCGCCCCGCTCACCCGAATTTTCGCTTACCGTATAATACGGGCAGTTCATATCGTAAAGCTTATCCGCCTCGTCCGGGGAAGAAACCCCCGCCGCCACCGCATAAGCGTCAAGATCGTCTATAAAGGAAATAAGAGATTTTATGCAGGCGTCTCTGCGCTTATCCTCGCCTATTCCCTCTGTTACTCTTTGGTCAAGCATTATAAATTCCGGCTCTAACTCCGCCAGTCCGAACATTGAAAAGCTGTCGTCAAGGCCTGTTATCATAGTATGAAAGCCTGCCTTGCGAAGCTTTTTCACGGCTTCAAAGCAATGCTCGTTGCCCTCGTTTACAACAACTGCGGGAATTTCAAGGCATATTTTGCTCGAATCCGCCTTTATCTGGGACATAAAGTCATTGAGTATTGAAATGCAGTAATTTCTCTGAAGTAACCACAATGGCATAAAAACCGAGATCCAGCCGAAATCCAGCTCACGCTCGGCAAATTTTTCCCCCGCCTTAATTGTCTGAAGCAAGGCAAGCTTGAAAACAGAAATGCACCTGTCGCAGCTTTCCAGCACAGGCATAAACCGCTCGGGAAGCAGCACTCCCATTTCGGCGGAATTAAGCCGAATGCTGCTCTGATAAAAAGCAGGCTCCTTTGTGTCCGTGTCAAAAATGGGACGGTATCGCATTTCAATGGCTCTTACGCCGTCAACGGTAGTAATGTTCTCCCGATTTTCCTCCAAGCCTCTCACCTCCGCAGCAGTTCTGAATTGCATATATAGCCGATTTTATTATACTTCAATAAGGGTAAAAAGTCAATAAAATTGCATAAAAAAACCATTTTTCACAGTGTAAAATGTTTGTAATCAAAAAATTTTACATAAATAAAAAAATCCCACAACGAGTGTGGGATTTTATCAGTATAATCAGTGATTACGGAGAAGTTGGAACGTCAAATTGTCCGAGAGAGAATGCAAGGTCGATTTTCCATGACTGACCTGCCTTTTCGTCATAGCAGGAGGTGCTTTCGCCCTCAAGCCATACACGGAGAGTGAAATCGAGGTGACCGTATTTGCCTGCCGCTGCGGCATAAGGAAGATTAAGACCCGAATCAGCTCCGATTCCTGTTGAGAAATCAGCGCCATCAGTCACGAAATCTTTTACAACCGTGGTAGCCGCCTTTGTTGAAGCACTGTCAACAGCGCCTGCTCCGTAATATACATCGTCTACGCCGAAAATATTGGTTGTTGACCCTGTGCCTGTTGTAACAGGTATAAACGCAACACGGACAGCCTTGTACAGAGAGTTTGCAGCTGCTTCGCCATCAGCATTTTTCAGGATCATCTTGCAGTAAAGGTCGCCTGTCAGATCTACATCGGAAGGCTTTACCTTAGAGGTTCTTATATGAACAGGAATATCAACATAATATCCCGTATTGCCTGTGGAATTGATCTCTGTTACACTTGATGAGAAAGTATTGCGCGTTGCCAGAGCTGCTCCGCTTCCATCGGGAATCAGCTTGAACTCAGTTGCAACTCTTCCGCCGTCTGCTGCGTTGGTAGCGTCATATAAGGCGGTGCCGTTTACGGAGGAGGCAGGCTTTATCTTGCCAATATCGCTGTAATAATTGCCTACGATAACAGAGCTTTTCCAACCTTTCTCATTTTCCGTATCGTATGGGTGATTGCCGTCATAAGTACCTCCGCTAAAGGTTATATTTCCAGAGTTGTCGATAGCCGCCAGCGAAATTTCAATGCCCTCGCCTGCTGTTGCGGTCATATTAAGCCCCTTCAGCTCAACCTGCTTATTCATAGTAAACCAAGCGTATGTAGCCGTTGAAAGCATTGTCGCCGAAGCTAAAAGCATAGCCGCCGCAGGAATCAGCCTTTTCGCTGCCGAATTCTTTTGGGGTCTTTTTTCAGTTTTCATAATCACTCATCCTTTCGGTAAGCATTTGTATAATAATGTCAAAAAAATAACTAATTTGATACTTAATGTAAGTATATCACCCTTTGCCCCTTTTGTCAACAGAAAATTTTTCGTTTTTCAGCTTTTCTCTTACCTCAGCGTTTTTCTTTACAGCCTGCTTAAGCGACAGTACAGTTTATGCCTTGAAGTTAATATATTCATAACAAATGTTAAAATTGTTATATAAATTGAATATTGCGTATTGCCTGTACCTATAAACAATGCTATAATTAAACAAAGATATTGCCTTACAGGAAAAGAGGAGGAAATATGAGGTTCAGGAAAATTATAGGCTTTTTTACGGCGGCGGCAATTATGCTGTCCGCAATTCCTGCCGTTTCCGCTTTGGACAAGGACAGTGTTGAGCCTTGGGAAAGAAGCGCCGAAACTCACAGGGAAAATCTGAAAAATTCAATAGCATATCTTGAAGCCTTCGACACGTCGGAATACACCGAGGAAAGCGTTAATGAGCTTGTTGCCGCCATTGAAATAGCCAAAGCGGAATACGAAAAGGAGGACGAGGAAGCAAGCTTTTACTGGAACGCACGAACGGAGCTTGAATATGCAAGAGCAAAGCTTGTTTACAGCGAAACCGGTCAGGACGGCCCTAACAAGCAGCCCTTCCGTGAGCTTACTCCCGCAGAGCTTATTGCGGAAATGGGAGCGGGAATAAATCTCGGCAACACAATGGACGGACATTCCTCAATGGTGCCAAGCGAAACGGCGTGGCAGCCCCGTGAAATGACCAAGGAGCAGATTACCTCCATGCACGACGGGGGCTACAACACCATAAGAATACCTGTCACTTGGGGCAAGAAAATCACCAAAAACCAGGAAACGGGGGAATATTCAATCGACCCTGCATGGCTCGACAGAGTGACCGAGGTTGTGGACTACGCCATAGACAACGGAATGTACGTTATCATAAACATTCATCACGACGGCGTAAACTGGAGCAGCGGCTGGTTCAATATTGGCAAGAACGATATTGACGCCGTTATGGAGAAATATGCCGCTGTGTGGAAAATAATTGCGGAGAGGTTCAAGGACTATGACGAGCATCTTATTTTCGAGTCAATGAACGAAATGACCTGCGCGCAAAGGGACGAAAACAAGTGGAACGGCGGTGCTTACGGATATGACTACAACATACTCCGCAATTTCAATCAGCTTTTCGTGAACACAGTGCGCTCAACAGGTTCAAACAACACAAAGCGCTGGCTTGCCTCAAAGGGACATTTTGCAAGCAGCGGCAAGATGGAAATGCCAACCGACCCAATGAACGAGGGCGTTTCACATCAGATTTTTGCCGCCCATATCTATGACAGCGTTTCAGGCCGCTATGAGAAAATCAAGAATTTTGCGGATAATTTCAAGGAGCTTGGCTGTCCTCTTATTCTTGGCGAGTGGACTACATATACGGGCGGCGACGGCTCGACGGCTACGGGCTACAACGACGTTGAAAAGGCTTTCCAGTCGGAAATGGTATATAAATACGCCAAGGTGAACAATATCTGCGCTATTGCGTGGGATATAGGGGTTTTCACCAAGGAGGGCAAGGTTGAGGGCGGAAACGCCTCCTACTGGAGCAGAGATGATTTGAAGCCCGGCTTCCAGTCACAGCTGCGAGGGGTTATGAGAGGCGCATATCTGCCTCTTACTGAGGAAAACAAAAAGGGAAACCTTGACGATGTTTTCGAGGAATATAACCTTACTCCAAGCACAAACGTTGACCAGCACCCCAAAACCGTGAACGAAACAAAAATAACCTCCATTTCCTGTGAAGACAGCGTAGAAATGACCGTCGGGGACATTGTAACAATTACTCCTGCCGTTACACCCACTGACACAAACGACCTGCTTGTGTGGACAACGGACAACGACAGCGTTGCGGTAGTTTCAAACGGCAGAATTACCGCCAAAAAAGCAGGTACAGCCACAATTACCGCCTACGCTCTCAACACCGTTGAATACGGCTATTTCGGCAATTACAATGCCGACCCATACGCAGGCGCCGTTAAAAAGCAGATTACCGTTACGGTAAAAAACAATTCCGATTCCGCTGAAATAACAGGCTCGGAGGAAATGGAGCTTACAACGGAGCAGTCGGCGCTCCTTGACCTTTCCTGCAGCTCAGTTCTTACCTACTCCTCCGACAATGAGGAGATTGCAACGGTAAACAGCGTGGGACGTGTTTTCCCAAAAGGCTCAGGCACTGCAAATATTACCGCCTTATCCGCAGGAGGACAGACAAAAACCGTTAAAATAACCGTCACCGACAGCGAGGAGGACGAGGACCGTGAATATGTTAACGTGGGTATTTTCGTGCTGTACAATGACGCTGAGCACGGCTACTGGGAAAATGAAATCGGCGAAACGGTGAAGATATACAAAAACGGCACTTACACCCTCACCTACGATATTGCCAAGCATCAGAGCGAAACCGCAAGGGATCTTGGCATTGACACCATAAACAACCTTACCGCCATTTACTTAAAGGACGTGGACGTTCATTCGGGAGCAATTCCCAAGTCCTACTTCCGCTACTGCAACCTTGAATGGGAAAAGGTTGAAATAAACGGACAGGAAATGACCTTCTCCGAAAATAAAAAGGACTTGCTGAACCCCATAAACAAAAGCGGTGTTTTCGATTCGGGCAGACCCGTCAACTCATGGGAGGGCAACGACATTAAGGGCGTTGCGGTTTCCGACCATACGGCGGTATTTACCGACATTGAAAAGCCCACCTCGGTAACACTTACCTTTAAAATCTCTCAGATTATGTACAGCGAGGTGCCTGTTTCGGCTTATGTAAAATCCGCTCTCACAAAGGCGGAAAGACTGGATATTTCCTCCCTTTCCGAGGAGGAAGCAGAGCAATTCAGAGAGAACACCCAAACGCTGAAAGAGCTCAGCGAGGACGAATCCACCCCCGAGAAAAAGCTGCTGCTTTATTACGGCAAGGTGAAGTACGTTATTGACAGTCTTGACCCGCCTGCCGATACAGCCGAAACCGCACAGCCCGCAGAAACCACTGCGGCAGCGGAAACAGAAACCGCCGAAAACAGCCAAGCCGCTGACAGTCAAGGTACGCAGGCTTCTGCGGAAAGCGGCGGAAATACCGTTATGATAATATCGCTTATCTGCGCTGCGGCGGCAATCGTGGCAGCAGTAATAACAATTGTTGTAA
>JBJERI010000203.1:0-8442 GCA_051882195.1 Ruminiclostridium sp.
GTTTTCGGTTATGTATTCGGAACAGTAAGCGCAATAATTATGGGCGCAGGAATGGCGGGGGGCTACAGCGTAGGAGACGTGCTTAAGCTGTCCTCTGGCACTGACTCCGACCTTTCCGAAACCCTTAAAAATACGGAATTTACCGTTGTTGGCAAGTACAATTCACCTCAGTACATAGACAAATCCACCATCGGCAACACCACCGTGGGCAGCGGCTCAATCAATGCGGTAGTGTATATTCCCAAAAGTAATTTTGATGTGGAATATTACACAGAGGTATATGTTGTTGCCAACAATTTCACGGAGCACAATACATACAGCGATGAATACAAGGAGCTTTCCGAAAAGCTTACGGAAGTGCTTGAAGAAGTGGGCAAAAACCGCGCCGAGGCAAGATATGATGAAATTATGGACGAGGCAAACGAAAAAATTGCAGACGCAGAGCAGGAATTAGCGGACAAAACCGCCGACGCAGACAAGGAATTTGAGGAAGCGTGGCAGAAATTAGAGGACGCAAAAAAGGAGCTTGACGAGGGAGAAACCACCCTTGCGGACAGCCGAAAAGAGCTTGACGACGCAAAGGAGCAGCTTGAAAGCTCACGGGCTGAGTTAGACGAGGGCTGGGGGGAATATTACAGCTCAAAGGCTGAATTTGAGCAGAAAATAACCGACGGCGAAAACGAAATTGAAAAGAACAGAGCCGACCTGGAGGACGGAAAACAGAAGTACAACGACGGCCTTGCGGAATACAAGGACGGACTGGCGCAGTACAGCGAGGGACTTGCAAAGTACAAGGACGGTCTTGAACAATATAAGGCAGGGCTTGATGAATGGAACGCAGGCTACGCCGAATTTGAGCCGCAGAAGCAGCAGTACGATGAGGGACTTGCCGCTTACAATGACGGAATGGCTCAGCTTGAGGCTTTGCAGGTACAGCTTAACGAAACCCTTGCACAGCTTGATGAAATGAAAGCCGCTTACGGCGAAAACAACCCGATTTATCTTGCCGCAAAGGAGCAGTACGACAAGGGAGTTGCGGCTTACGAAACCAACTATATGCAGCTTGCTGCCGCAAAAGCGGCTCTTGACCAGAGCGCACCGCAGATTGAAGCGGCGGAAACCCGGTTTGCCGAGGGAAAAGCAAAGCTTGACGAATCCGCAGCGGAGCTTGAAGCCGCAAAGAAAGTCCTTGATGAAACAAAAGCAACCCTTGACGCCGCAAAGGAAACCCTTGACGAGAGCAAAAAGCAGCTTGAGGACGGCGAAAAACAGCTTGAAGAGGGCGAAAAGGAGCTTGAAAAGGCGAAAAACGAAGGCCTTTCACAGCTTAAGGAGGCTTACGACAAGCTTAACGACGGGGAGACCAAATATGCAGACGGTCTTGCGGAATATAACGAGGGCGAGGAAAAATACGCTGAGGGCAAGGCGGATTACGAGCAGGGCGTACTTGACTACAAGGACGGAATTGACGAATACAACAAGAACAAAAAGGAATATAAGGAAGAGGTTGCCGAGGCGGAGGACAAAATTGCCGACGCAAAGCGTGAGGTTGAGGATATTTCCGACCCAAAATGGTACGTTTTCGACCGTACCGACAACGCAGGCTATACCGAATACGGCGAAAACGCCGAGCGTATAAACAATATCGCCAGCATTTTCCCCATTTTCTTTATTCTTGTAGCGGGTCTTGTGTGCCTTACCACCATGACCAGAATGGTTGAGGAGGAGCGTGTGCAGATAGGCACGCTGAAAGCCCTTGGTTACAGCAATAGTCAGATTATTTTCAAGTATATGCTTTACGCAATTGCCGCAACCATTGCAGGCTGTATCGTGGGCGTACTTGTGGGCGAAAAAATATTCCCCTATGTAATCATTGTAGCCTACGGTATGCTTTACAATATGCCCGAGCTTTGCCTGCCCTACGACTGGAGCCTTGGGGCAATTGCGGCGGTTGTAGGAGTGGCGGCGGTAATAATCACCGTTTATTTCTCCTGCCGCACGGAGCTTAAGGAGCAGCCAGCTCAGCTTATGCGGCCGAAACCGCCTAAATCGGGCAAGCGTGTTTTCCTTGAAAAAATCCCCTTTATCTGGAAGCACATGAATTTCAGCGGCAAAATCACCGCGCGGAACATTTTCAGATACAAGCGCAGAATGTTAATGACCGTTATCGGCATTGCAGGCTGTACCGCTCTGATGCTTATGGGCTTTGGCTTAAAGGACAGCGTTTCCGACATTCTGGGCAAGCAGTTCAACGACATTAACAAATATTCGGGCATTGTGGCTTACGACAGCGATGAAATCACCGACAAGACCCTTGTAAACGTACAGAATACACTGAACAACGAGGGCAGCTCCTTAAAGGTATATCAGAAGCAGCTGAATGCCGTTTTCGGCGACGGAAGAACCGTTGCGGCTTACGTTACCGTTCCCGATGATTCGCAGCATTTCGGCAATTTCCTTACTCTCCGTGACAGAATTACCCATACGCCCTACGCTCTCGACAACAGCGGCGTTATTATCGACGAAAAGCTGTCACGGCTGCTGGGCTGCAAAAAGGGCGACGTTATAACCGTAAAGAGCGATACGGACAGCTACAACGTCACTGTTTCGGAAATCACCGAGAATTACGCATACCACTATATCTATATGACCGAAACTTTGTACAGCAGCCTTTTCGGCAATGCTCCCGACTACAATATGATTTATTTCTCCAACAGCATTACCGGGGACAGCGAGGAGGATATTCTTGCGGAAAAGCTGATGGCTTATGACGGGGTCTTAGCGGTAAGCTTCAACACAGGCAATGCGGAAACCTTTATGGCAATGCTGCAGGCACTTAACTTTGTTATTGTGGTTATTATCATTGCCGCAGGCGTCCTTGCATTCGTGGTGCTTTACAACCTGACCAACATCAATATCAACGAGCGAATCCGTGAAATCGCAACCCTTAAGGTCCTTGGCTTCTACGATAAAGAGGTGGACTCCTACATTTTCAGGGAAAATATTATCCTGTCATTTTTAGGCTCGCTGGTGGGACTTGTCCTTGGCACTTACCTTGCACAGTACATAATCCAAACCGCCGAGGTTGACCTTGTAATGTTCGGCAGAGAGGTTTACCCATTGTCCTACATTCTTGCCGCGGCGCTGACAATAGGCTTCTCGCTGATTGTGTCGCTGTTTATGCATAAGAGGCTGATTAAGGTAAATATGATCGAGGCACTGAAATCCGTTGAATAAAAAAGTTCCGTCGGGAAACCGACGGGATTTTTTTGTGGGGGAGAAAAGACGCTTTGCCTTTCAAGAGTGTGAAAGGGGCTTTGCCCCTTTTCAATCCCCGTTTGTATTGTTTGTAATTTGGAAGTCGGTTTAAAGGGGGCTGCTCGCCCCCTTAATTTTGTTTTATGTGATTATAATGGAGCAATAACCCCTCGCCCTTTTCTTTGCTTGCACAAAGAAAAGGGAAAAGAAATGCACTCGCTCATGCGCCGCGAGGGGGCTTGAGAGACTTGCTGGCGCAAGTCTCAAATGGGTGTAGTGCTTGGCGGCACTGTTCTAAAAAGGATAATGCTTGTGAAAGGAGCAGCCCGTCTTGTGGCTTTTTTCAAGTTGTTGGTGGAAGTGGTAATGTTTTTGCTTTTTTTGTGATGTTATTGTGTTGGTGGGTGTGTGGTTTTTGATTTTTATGTTTGTGGCAAGGGGGCTGCTCGCCCCCTCATAACCAAGTTAAAAATTACATAAAACACAAAACGGGGTCTAAAAAGGGCGCTCCCTTTTTGCCCTGCGGCGAGCCGCTCCTTTTTCCCTCTTGACAATATTATAAATGTAGAGTAAAATTATAGTGTATGATTATGCCCTCAGCACAAATTTCAGCATACAGGAGAACCACAATGCCCATTGTTTCAGCGTCAATCCTTAATTCCGATCTTGCAAATATTTCCGCTATGGCAAAGAAAGCGGAAAGCGCAGGCTGCGACTGGCTTCATTACGACGTAATGGACGGCAGCTTTGTGCCGCCTATTTCCTACGGCGCAGCGGTGCAGGGCGCAGTAAAGCCTTATTGGAAAGGCGTTATGGACACCCACCTTATGGTGGTTGATCCTCTTTCACAAATTGAGCAGTTTGCAAAAAACGGCTCGGACATTATAACCTTTCACGCTGAAAGCAGGTCGGACATCGGGGAAACAATTGACAGGATACACTCCTTAGGAATAAAGGCAGGACTTGCCATAAAGCCGGGTACTCCTGCCGAGGCGGTTTTCCCTTACCTTGATAAGCTGGAAATGGTGCTTGTAATGACCGTTGAGCCGGGCTACGGCGGACAAAGCTTTATAAGCTCCGCTCTTGACAAAATAAGGGCTGTCCGTGAGAAAACGGAGGCTTCGATTCAGGTTGACGGCGGAATCAACGCAGAAACGGCATTGCTTTGCAGAAAAGCGGGCGCAAATGTGCTGGTGGCAGGAACTTATCTTTTCCGTGCTGAAAATATGAAAACGGCTGTGAACAGCCTTAAGAAAGATTAAATATGGATACATTTGTAAATATACTGACAACAGCGCTTATTTCGATTTTTATACAGAACTCGATTTTTGAGCGCGCTCTCGGCTCTAATATTCTGCTTTATGCGGCAAGAAAAAAGGAGCATCTGCTGGGCTTTGCGGTGGGAATTACCTACATTACCACCCTTGCGGCAATTCCCGTTTATTTTCTTGACAGGCTTTTCGAGGACTTTCCTTATTACAGTATAATTATGCCTTTTATGTATATACTTTCGGTAGGCATTATTTACTGCGTGACCCTTATTGTGATATGGCGGTTTATACCAAAGCTTTTCAGCAGAATAAAAAAATACGTTCACCTTTCGGTATTCAACTGTTCTGTGCTGGGAGCGCTTTTCCTTGCTTCTCAGCTGGGAAACGACTTAGGCTCATACATAGGCTACGGAATAGGCACGGGAATAGGCTTTCTCCTTGCGGCATATCTGCTGTATATTGCGTCGGACAGACTTAATTCCCAGCTTGTGCCCACCTGCTTCAGAGGAATGCCTATTATGATAGTTTATGTGGGTATTCTCTCGCTGGCATTTTACGCATTTATGGGTTACACAACGGCAATCTGATATAGACAGGGGCAAATTATGGGCAGAAAAAAATACGGCACCAAAGTAAAACGAACGCACAATCTGTACAAAAGAAGAAAATCCCCCTTGCGCAAGGCGCTTGAAGTGATAGGAATGATTATTCTTGTAGGCGGACTGGGCTTTTTAGGCTATGCCGCCGCACCGCCTGTTATCGAGTTTTTCAAAAACGGAATGGGAGCGGCTGAAACAAGCTCCCTTGAATGGAAGCCCGATATAACTACTCCTGCAGAAACGGACAACGGGGACAATACCACAACTGCGTCCTCGGATACGTCGGAGGACAATGCCGAGGTACAGCCCGAAGCTGCGGCAATAAATGCAGTGCTTGCTCCCGATACCGTCCTTGACAGCTCGGCGGCTTTGGCGTCCTTTGTGAACAGCGCAAAGAAAAACGGCTACAATTATGTTGTGCTGGAAATGAAAAATCAGACGGGCTATGTGCGGTACAAGTCCAATTTAAGCAAAATCAAGGACACCGACGTTGTAACGGGCACAATGACCCTTGCGGAAATAAACGCTATCTTTGAAGAAGCGGATATGAAAATTATGGCAAGAATGTCCACAATAAAGGACAGCGTTGGTCCTAAGGTAATAACCGACGGCGCAGTGCGCTTTGCGGACGACAGCTACGCATGGCTGGACGGACGTGTGGAAAACGGCGGAAAGCAGTGGCTTGACCCATTCAGAGCGCCCACCTCCGATTACCTCGGCTCGATCATTACCGAGCTTTGCAGGGCGGGAATTACGGACATTATCCTTGAAAACACTTATTTCCCCCAATACAACAACTACGATTACACCATTCTTGACCAGGGCTTTTTCGCCGACGACAGATACAAGGCATTGTCCGCAATAATCACAAACGGCAATGACTCTGCGGAAAAATCCGGCGGTAAGGTATATGCAAAGGCAAGCCTTTACGACCTGCTTATGAGCTACGACGGCTATGTGGGCACGGCGGAATTTATTAAGGATCTGAAGTTCCCCGTAAGCATTCCCGTCGTACTTGAATTTACAAAATCCGATTTCGGAGAGGAACTTAAAACGGGCGAAAGCTCCAGCGTTAAGCTGCCCACCGATTCTGCGGAGCTGGTAAAAACCCTTTACTCTCAGGCAAAGCGCTATACGAGAAACCTTGAAATAATCCCCCTTATCAACACAAAGGGCCTTTCCAAAAAGGAAATTGAAAGCATAAAACAGGTTCTTGAACAGCTCCAATATGAAAATTATATGATAAACTGATTTTCTCTTGCTTTTTATGTTAAAAAGAGGTATAATAGTAAAAGAATAAACTTAAGGAGATTATAAATGACAAATCTTGAATTATTGCAGCAGGTAACAGACCCATCGGGCAGCAGTCAGGTGCTCAGCATTTTAACAACCCTTATCCCCCTTGCACTTATTATCGTTGTGTTCTACTTCCTGCTTATCAGACCAGAAAAGAAGCGCTCAAAGCAGATGAAGGAAATGCTTGACAACCTGCAGATCGCAGACGAGGTCGTTACAACAGGCGGCATTATCGGCAGAGTTTTAAGCGTAAAGGAAGACACCGTACTTATTGAAACAGGCTCGGACAGAACAAAGCTTCGTGTTCTTCGCACATCAATTGCGGAAAACAGAACCGTTCATGAAAACGTAGAACCCGCCGTTCCACTTAAGAAAAAGAAGAAGGAACAGGACGCTCCCGCCGAGGAGAAAAAGGAAGAAAACAAGTAATTTTGCGCAAAAATAAGCCTCATGCTGTCGCTGTGAGGTTATTTTCCCGTGGGCAAAGGCATACAATGGTAAAAACGGAGGCGCTATGAATTACAATCCGTCGGTAAAAAATCCTGCTACCATACAGGCGCAGATTGACAAGCTTCTTGAAAGAGGCTGTATAATCGAGGATATGGACGAGGCAAAAAAGACCCTTGTCAATATCAACTACTATCGCCTTGCCTATTATTTCGCCCTTTTCTTAAAGGATAAGCACCATTACCGCGAGGGAACCAGCTTTAACCGGATAATGCGTATTTACGACTTTGACCGTATGCTGCGCTCTCTGCTGCTTAGCGTGTTAGAGGAAATCGAAATTACTATGCGTGCTGTAATAAGCAACTACCACGCACTGAAATACGGAGCATTAGGCTATCTCAACGCTTCAAGCTTTGATTTTCACCATAAGCACCAGCCCTTTCTGTCCAAAATCGACCGAATGATTGAAAGCAACACCGACGAGGACCTTGTAGCCCACCATCTTACAAAATACGGCGGCGCATTTCCTCTTTGGGTAATTATGGAGCTGTTCAGCTTCGGCACTCTCAACTGCTTTTATCTTGATATGCACCCTCAGGACAAAAAGGAAATTGCTGAAACCAACTTCGGCATAAGCAGCAAATACCTTGAAAACTGGCTCCAATGCCTGTCCGATCTGCGTAATCACTGCGCCCACTACAACAGGCTTTACGGCAACGGCTTCAGCAACGCTCCCCGCACTCCCGCCGACTATGACGGAGAGCTTGGCAATACCCTTTTCGACTACATAATCATAATGAAACGTCTGTACAAGCGCCCCGAAAGCTGGGAAAACAACTTTATCGCAGAGCTTAAGGAGCTTATTGAGCGCTACAAGGACGATATAGACCTGCTCCAGATTGGCTTCAGCGCCGATTGGGAAAAAGAACTTACCGAGAATTAACTTTACATTTTCAAAACCTGATGCAAGAGCCTTTCGCATGATGCGGGAGGCTCTTGCGATTGTTGGGGGCTGCTCGCCCCCTTTTGTTTTCCCCCTCGCCGTGGGGCGAAAAGGGGAAACCCTTTTCAAACCCTGTTTTGTGTTTATTATTTTCGCAGGTTGGTTGAAAGGGGGCTACTCGCCCCCTTGATTACGTTGGTTATAATTATTAGCTTGGCTGTAACCCCTCGCCCATTTCTTTGATTGCCCAAAGAAATGGGGAAAGAAATGCACCTGCTCAAACGCCGCAGGCGGCTTTGTAAAACTCGCTTTGCGAGTTTCAAGGGGTGTTTATGGCTGTCGACTGTTGGTGTAGAAAGATTATGATTGTTTAGATTTCAGTCGGTGTGATACCCTGTTTCAAGTTGTTGGCGGAATGAAAAAAGGGGTTGATTTCACGGTTTAATTTTTATGTTGGTGATTAAGCGCAAAGATTTTGCCTTTCTTATGTTAATCAGAAACAAGTTCTTGCATTTCGGACAAGACTAAAATTTGAACCCACATATCCGCAACATAATAGCAGAGCAAAAAAAGCAAAAGCGTTACCACTTCCACCAACAACTTGAAAAAAGCCACAAGACGGACTGCT
>JBJERI010000204.1:0-8419 GCA_051882195.1 Ruminiclostridium sp.
GGACAAGGTCGAAATGCTCATTTCGGTAAACAAAGGGGAAGAGCCTAAGCCCATAAACAAGATTGCGTCGGGCGGCGAGCTTTCACGAATTATGCTTGCAATAAAAAACGTTCTTGCCTCAAACGACAATATTCCCACTATGATTTTCGATGAAATTGATACGGGAATAAGCGGTCATGCTGCGCAGAAAGTAGGTATCAAGCTTTCGGAAATTTCCGAAAAGCGACAAGTGCTTTGCGTAACTCACCTTGCACAGATTGCAGCAATGGCGGATAATCATCTTCTTATCAGAAAATCAAGTGATGAAAACCGCACCTACACTAAAATTTATCCTCTTGATTTTGAGGAGCGCAAAAAGGAGATCGCCCGTATTATTTCGGGCGACAGCGACAGTGAAATTACCCTGAAAAGCGCCGAGGAATTGCTGCTCAGAAAAAGCAGGCAGTCTTAAATCTGCCCCTTGATTTTGTTCAGAGCGCCTTTTTCAAGCCTTGAAACCTGCGCCTGGCTTATGCCTATTTCGCTTGCAACTTCAACCTGCGTTTTGCCCTGAAAAAAGCGGAGATTAAGGATACGCTTTTCACGCTGACCAAGATTTTTTATGGCTTCCTTAAGGGAAATTTCGTTGAGCCAGTTCATATCGTCGTTGTTGTCCCCAATCTGATCCATAACGTAAATGGTATCTCCCGCCTCGGAGAAAACAGGCTCGTAAAGGGACATTGGCTCGCTGATTGCTTCAAGAGCCATAACCACGTCTTCACGCTTTGCGTCTATTTCCTTGGCAATTTCTTCAACGGTTGGCTCACGGTTTTTATCGTTGGTAAGCTTTTCCTTTGCCTGCATTGCACGGTAAGCAAGGTCACGGAGGGAGCGGCTGACCCGCACCTGATTGTTGTCGCGAAGATAACGCTTTACCTCGCCTAAAATCATTGGTACGCCGTAGCTGCTGAATTTTACATCGTATTTCATATCGAAATTGTCAATGGCTTTAATAAGCCCGATGCACCCTACCTGAAATAAATCGTCGGGGTTTTCGCCTCTGCCTGCGAAACGCTGAATTACGCTTAAAACAAGGCGGAGATTGCCGTTGATAAGCTCTTCTCTCGCCTTACTGTCGCCCTTTTTGGTGCGCTCCAGCAGCTCCATTGTTTCCTTTTCGCTGAGCACCTTAAGCTTTGAAGTGTTTACTCCGCTGATTTCAACCTTGCTGTAATACATTAAATCACATCCTGACAACTGGGTTTAAAAAAAGTATTGTCAGCGGCGGTGCTTTTATTCCCCACGGCTTAATGCAATTACTGGAATATATACTATTATAATAAGGTTATTTCGGGGCGAATCGGTCAATACTTGTCTATAAAGCGGATATTGTGTTTTTTTGCACAAATTCATAAAAAATACTTGATAGACTATGCAAAATATGATATAATAGAACGAAATGGAACTTATAAATGGAAGGAACAGGACTATGGCAAAAATTGCAGTTCTCGGTTACGGCGTTGTCGGATCAGGCACGGTGGAGGTTTTTTACAAAAATAAAGAGAGCCTCGAAAAGAAAGCAGGTCAGGAGTTAGATATAAAGTACATTCTTGACATAAGAGATTTTCCCGACAGCCCTTACGCTGAAAAATTTACAAAGGATTTCGAAGTTATCCTTAATGACCCGGAGGTTACAATTGTTGCCGAGGTAATCGGCGGCGTAAAGTTCTCATACGATTATGTTAAGCGCAGTCTGCTTGCAGGCAAAAGCGTTGTTACATCAAACAAGGAGCTTGTTGCAACACACGGCGCAGAGCTTCTTAAGGACGCTCACGCAAATAACGTAAACTTCTTCTTTGAGGCAAGCGTAGGCGGCGGTATTCCAATTATCAGACCACTTCACCAGTGCCTTGCCGCAAATGAAATAGACGAAATTGCAGGTATTCTCAACGGAACTACCAACTTTATCCTTACAAAGATGATAAAGGACGGAATGGGCTTTGACGAGGCACTGAAAATCGCACAGCAGCTTGGCTATGCGGAAAGCAATCCTGCCGCTGACGTTGAGGGTGTTGACGCCTGCAGAAAGATTTGTATTCTTGCTTCGCTTGCATTCGGAAAGCACGTTTATCCCGACAATGTTCACACAGAGGGAATTACAAAAATCACCTTAGAGGACGTTGAGTACTGCGAAAGCTGGGGCGGCGCAATCAAGCTTATCGGTTGGGCTTCAAGGAGAGAAAACGATAAAATCGCAATTATGGTCTGCCCTGCGTTTATCAAGAATGAAAGCCAGCTTGCAGGCGTAAACGACGTTTTCAACGCTATTCTTGTAAGAGGGGACGCAACGGGGGACGTTGTATTCTACGGCAAGGGCGCAGGCAAGCTTCCGACCGCAAGCGCTGTTGTATCGGATATTATCATTGCGGCAAAAATGAACGACAGCAGCAAGTCCCTGTACTGGGACGACGCTCCCCAGGATTTCGTTATGGATTACAAAACTATTGACGATAGGTTCTATGTTCGTGCAAAGGGCGATATTTCCGCAATAAAGGCAAAAGCGACTGAGCTTTTCGGCGAGGTTCAATTCCTTTCAAGACCATCTGCCGACGGCGAAATCGCATTTATCACAGGTATGGTAAACGAGGCAGCTTTTGCGGAAAAGCTCGCACAGCTTGAAAAGGTATCGGAAGTAGTGGGAAATATCCGCGTACTTGATTATTGATTATTAAAAGGTGAAAGGATATACTTATGAGTGAAATTACGCCAAAGTATAAGCGAATCCTGCTTAAGCTCAGCGGTGAAGCACTTGCAGGAGATAAGAAAACAGGTCTTGATATGCCTACCATTGAAAATATCTGCAAAAGCATCAAGAAATGCCATGATATAGGCGTTCAGATCGGTATTGTAGTAGGCGGCGGCAACTTCTGGAGGGGCCGTTCAAGCGAAAATATGGACAGAGTAAGAGCCGACCATATCGGTATGCTTGCAACAACAATGAACGCTCTTGCTGTTGCTGACGTGCTGGAGGGAATGGGCTGCGATGTCCGTGTGCAGACCGCAATTGCAATGCAGCAGATTGCAGAGCCATACATCAGACAGAAAGCTACCCGTCATCTCGAAAAGGGCAGAATTGTTATTTTCGGCTGCGGAACGGGAAGTCCTTTCTTCTCAACCGACTCTGCCGCTTCCCTTAGAGCTGCGGAAATTGACGCTGATATTCTTCTCAAGGCAACAATGGTGGACGGCGTTTATGATAAAGATCCCCTTAAATTTGACGACGCAGTCAAGTATGAGCACCTTAAGCATAAGGATATTCTTGTGGGCGGACTTCGTGTTCTTGACGGAACAGCCGCCGCAATGTGTATAGACAACAACATTCCGCTGATTGTGTTCGACCTGCACAGACCCGATAACATTTACGACGCTGTTATGGGCGAAAAGGTCGGAACAATGGTAAACAACCAGAACTAATTGATTTGAAAGGAAAAGAGTTATGAAGGAAACATTAAACGCTGCAAAAGAGAAAATGGAAAAGTGCCTCAGCTCCTTAAACCACGAGTTTTCAACAATCAGAGCAGGAAGAGCAAATCCTGCTGTTTTAGACAAGATTCAGGTAGATTACTACGGAGCGCCTACGCAGATTAACGCAATGGCTGCTATTTCCGTTGCTGAAGCAAGAATTCTCGTAATCACTCCATGGGACGTTACTTCTCTTAAGTCCATTGAAAAGGCAATTCTTGCAAGCGACATTGGCATTACTCCCACAAACGACGGCAAATCCCTCCGTATTGTATTCCCGCAGCTTACAGAGGAGCGCAGAAAAGAGCTTGTAAAGCAGATTAAGAACTACGGCGAGGAAGCAAAGGTTACAATCAGAAATATCCGCCGCGATACTATCGACAAGTACAAGACAATGAAGAAGAACAGCGAAATCACAGAGGACGACTTAAAGACCTGTGAAAAGAACGTTCAGGATATTACAGACAAGTACGTTGATAAAATCGACGCTTGCTGCGCTGATAAGGAAAAGGAAATCATGACAATTTAAGTCATGGCGGATATGACGGATAAAAGCTTACTGCCCGTCCATGTGGGAATAATCATGGACGGAAACGGCAGGTGGGCGCAGAAGCGTGGGCTACCCAGAAAAGCAGGTCACGCTCAGGGGGCAAAGACCTTCAAGCGCTGCGTTGACGACTGCCGTGATTTAGGAATAAAGTGCGTGACGTTCTATGCCTTTTCCACCGAAAACTGGAAAAGACCCAAGGACGAGGTTGACGCATTGATGAAGCTTTTTGGCGATTACCTTGACGATATACGAAAAATGTCGCAGAAAAATACAAAATTGTTATTTTTAGGCGATATGACTGTATTTTCTGAGGAGCTTCAGAGAAAAATAAAGGAAACAGAAGAAATTTCCGCAAACAATACGGGAATGATTTTGTGCATTGCCGTGAATTACGGCGGACGTGACGAAATTGTTCACGCAGTCCGCAGGATTGCCGACGACGCTGTAAATGGCATTGTTTCCCCCAAAAATATCAGCGAAAAGCTTGTGGAGGATTACCTCTACACAAAGGGCTTGCCCGAGGTTGACCTTATAATCCGTCCCAGCGGCGAAATGAGGACTTCTAACTTCCTGATATGGCAGGCGGCTTATGCTGAATTTATCTCTATGGACGTGCTTTGGCCCGATTTCAAAAAGTCAGACCTTGAAAAGGCCCTTGAGGAATACGCCCACAGAAACCGCCGCTTTGGCGGAATATAACACAAAGGAACTTGATTATGGCAAAACGTTTGATTTCAGCCGCAATTGCGATTCCCTTGGGAATACTTGTGCTGTATATTGACAATATCTATGTTTTGACGGCGTTAATATCGGCATTATCGGCTTTGGCAACATACGAAATTTTCGTTGCCACCAAATACCTTAAAAATATTCCCGTAACAATTGTCAGTTTAGCATTTGTTGCCTTTGTTCCTTTTGCCTTTGTTTTGCAGCCTGTAAGGGAAAAAATTCCTTATATGTGCATGGGTTTTCTGTTTACTTTGTTCATAATAATGATTTTTATGCACGAAAAGGTGAAATTTGAGCAGGTTGCCCTTGTTGCTTTCATTTCGGTTTGTATTCCTCTTGCAATGGGCTCACTTGTGTTCACACGAATCACTTTTTATGAACACGGTATATTCTATATAGTATTTATTCTTGTAAGTGCATGGATAGGGGACGCAGGAGCTTATTTTATCGGCACTTTCTTCGGAAAGCACAAAATGGCTCCAAAAATCAGCCCGAAAAAGTCATGGGAAGGCTTTTTCGGCGGCATTGTCACATCGGGTATTTTCGGCATTTTAATGGGCTTTGCTTACGAATGGATTGATTATCTCACGACGGGAACACATCATTTTACCGTAAATATCTGGTTCCTGTTTGTAGTTTCGCTGATTTGTTCCGTACTTGGAGTTGTAGGCGATTTCTCGGCGTCAATCCTTAAGCGTCAATGTATGGTAAAGGACTTCGGCCATATTCTCCCCGGTCACGGCGGCGTTCTTGACAGATTTGACAGCGTGCTTTTCGTTGCGCCCTTTGTTTATCTTGTTCTGAAAATTTACCAGCCTGTCACTGCAATTATTTAAGGAGGCTATAATGCCGGGATAATCTCTCGGCATTATTTTAATTTATGAATAGTTTAGTTTTGCTCGGTTCAACGGGTTCAATAGGCACGCAGACATTAGATGTAGCCCGTCTGCATAATATGAAAATAAAGGCATTGGCGGTCAAAACAAGCGCTAAGCTGCTTGAACAGCAGGCGAGGGAGTTTCACCCCGAGGCTGTGTGCATATTTGACGAAAATATGAACAAAGATATGAAAGTGCGGCTTGCAGATACGGACATCAAGGTGCTGTCGGGAATGAATGGGCTTTGTGAACTGGCACAGATGGAATGCGACATGGTTGTAAATTCCGTAGTGGGAATGGTTGGACTTCGTCCCACAATTGCGGCCGTAGAAGCAGGGAACACTCTTGCCCTTGCCAATAAGGAAACACTTGTTGTGGGCGGCGAAATCGTAACAAGTCTTGCAAAGAAAAATAACGTGAAGGTAATTCCTATTGACAGCGAACATTCCGCTATTTTCCAGTGCTTAATGGGCAACGAGCATAACAGAATCAGAAAAATACTGCTTACTGCGTCGGGAGGCCCCTTTTTCGGATATACTCCCGAAATGCTGAAAAACGTCACAAAGGAGCAGGCGCTTAAGCATCCTAACTGGTCAATGGGCAGGAAAATTACCATTGACAGCGCCACGCTAATGAATAAGGGCTTGGAGTTAATTGAAGCGATATGGCTGTTTGACGTTGCTCCCGAGCAGGTGCAGATTGTTGTCCACAGACAGAGCGTTATTCACTCCGCCGTTGAATACGAGGACGGCTCGGTTATTGCACAGCTTGGCGTGCCCGATATGAGAACGCCTATTCAGTTTGCGCTGACATATCCCAACCGTTATCCCTCGCCGTCAAAGTCTCTCGACTTATTCGAAATAGGAACGTTCACATTTAATAGGGCAGATGAACAAACCTTTAAGTGCCTCGGAGCAGCAAAAAAAGCGGTTTCAATGGGTGGAAACGCCTGCTGTATACTGAACAGCGCCAACGAGGCCTGCGTTGATTTGTTTCTCCGTGACAAAATAAAGTTTTGGGAAATAGGGGAAATTGTTTCACAGGCTCTTGAAAGTGTGAACAAAACAACAGATATTTCCCTTGATATTATCCTTGAAACAGAGAAGATTACAAGAGATTTTGTTCATACTATGGCAAAACAGTGAACAAAACCTACAGGAAGGATTTAATCTATGTCAATAGTTATCGCAATTATTGCGTTCTTCATAATTATTCTGATACACGAGCTGGGACATTTTTTGGTTGCAAAGGCTTTCGGAATGAAAGTATCGGAATTTGCAATCGGAATGGGACCCACCTTGCTGAGGAAAAGAGGCAAGGAAACGGTTTACTGTCTTAAGCTTATCCCAATGGGCGGTTCCTGCTCACTTGGGGAGGACGAGGACAGCGACGACCCCCGTTCATTCAGAAACAAGCCCGTCTGGCAGAGAATGCTGGTCATTGTGGCAGGAGCTGTAATGAACCTTATTCTCGGCTTTATTGTGTGCATTTTTGCGGTAATTTCAAGCGGCGACATTACAACAACCACCATTGCGGAATTCAAGGACGGGGCTGTTTCCAACTCCCAGCTTATGGTAAATGACGAAATTGTTTCAATTAACGGAATGAGTATATGGACCTCGATGGATATTTCCTACTGCTTTCAGAATCAGCTTGCCAAATTGTCTGACGACGCAAAAAGCGTTTCCTACGACTTTGTGGTAAAGCGTGACGGACATCTTGTTAAGCTGAACGATGTTTCCTTTGCACTTAATCAGAGCCCCAACGCAACAAAGGGAATGATTGTGGATTTCTATGTTTATCCCCAATCTCTTAATTTCTTCAACACCATTGAAACCGCTTTCAAAACCTCTCTTACCGAGGGCAGGCTTATATGGATAACTCTTTTGGATTTTCTCAAGGGAACATACGGCATAAACGACCTTTCGGGTCCAATCGGCGTTGTTGACTCAATAGGCAAGGTGGCGGCAATAAGCCTGAACAGTCTTTTCCTGATGATTGCCTTTATTTCAATAAACGTTGGAATTTTCAATCTGCTGCCCATTCCTGCGCTGGACGGCGCAAGATTTGTTTTCCTGCTGATTGAAGCCATACGGCGCAAGCCGATCAACCCCGAAAAAGAAGGAATGGTGCATTTTGTGGGACTTTGCGCCTTGTTCCTGCTGTTTATTGTAGTTACCTTCAACGACATTGTGCGGATTTTCACGGGAGGCTGATATGAGCAAAAAACAGGTTAAAGTTGGCGGTCTTACATTGGGCGGCGGACAGATTTTTATTCAGTCAATGCTTAATATGCCCGCTGATGATATCAAAGGAAACATTGAACAAGCGAGAAGACTTGAAGAAGCAGGCTGTGAAATTATCAGAACAGCCGTTCCTACTCTGAACAACGTTAAGCTGATTGAGGCGCTGAAAAATGCGGTCAGCGTGCCTGTTGTGGCGGATATTCATTTTGATTACCGAATCGCCGTTGCCTGTGCGGAAGCAGGGGTTGATAAAATACGCATTAACCCCGGAAATATCGGCAATGACGAAAGGGTAAAGGCTGTCGTTGACGCTTGCAAAAAGCGCAGTATCCCTATAAGAATAGGCGTAAACTCGGGGTCGCTTGAAAAGCCGATGCTTGAAAAATACGGCTCTCCCACCGCCGAAGCCCTTGTTGAAAGCGCACTAGGACACGTTGAAATTCTCAACAGATTTGATTTTGACGATATTGTTATTTCCATTAAGTCATCAAGCGTTCCGCTCACAATCAAGGCGT
>JBJERI010000205.1:0-8392 GCA_051882195.1 Ruminiclostridium sp.
AGGCAAGGTGCGGCTTTCCCCTATACTTTCACTTTTCCCCTTAAGAATAGGAGAAGCTCCCGCCGCTCTTTACACCCACGATACCTTTTGTCTTACAGCTTCGGCGGCATTCTGCGTGCTTGCCTTGCTTATAGTTATTGTAAGCTGCTCAAAGGAATGGAAAAAGTTCCTCTGTGCAGGAGTTTTTGCGGTTATCACCGCCTATTCAACAGTATGCGTTGCCGCCGTTTATCTGCCATTGTGCAGTGAAGAATCAAGGGTGAAAAACGCAGAGGCAATTTCCGTTACGGAATACCTTTACAATCAGGTTGACGCACCGCCGGTTATTGCCTATAAAACCACCCGTCACACCGCAACAATGCTCCAGTATCTTAATCAGAACATTCTTGTGCGCTACACCCTCGATTCGGAGGACATACCCGAAAACTGCATTATCGTAATGCCCGACAATCAATTGCTGCGCTTTAAGGGAGCGGCTAAGGATATTCCGCTGACGGAGCTTGCACGGGCTGAGGGATATATAATTTACGCTTACGGCGAGCGCGCTCTTGCTTATGCACAGTCACAGGGCATAGGCAAAATCGACAGCCGTGAGCCTATCACATTGCAGACGGATACGTCCGCAGAACAAAAGGAAGGATAAGAAATGCCTGTACTCAGGAAAAAAACAAGGTCTATGAAGCCTGCAAGGACACTTGCGCTGGGCTTCTTCATAATAATTATGGTGGGGGCGGCATTGCTCTGCCTGCCCTTCAGCGCAAAGTCGGGACGGTTTTCCAACTTTGTTGACTGCGTTTTCACCGCCGCCTCCGCTACCTGCGTAACGGGAATCACCATTTACGACACCTTTACCTACTGGACCTATTTCGGGCAGACGGTAATTATGCTGCTTATTCAGGTAGGCGGTCTTGGCTTTGTTACTCTGGTAACCTTTTTCAACATTGCCCTTGGCAAGAAAATCGGTCTTGTAAAGGCAAGCGAGGTAACGGGTGACGTTACCGTAAACGGCATTGAATCCACCCGCCGCCTTTTCATACGAATTATCATTTACTCCCTTGTAATTGAAACCGTGGGGGCTTTGCTGCTGTCAATTGACTTTATCCCCAAATTCGGCGGCTACGGCGTGTTTATGGCAATGTTTATGGCGGTTTCCGCTTTCTGCAACGCAGGCTTTGATGTTATGAGCGTTGCCCCTGAGGGAATGGCAAGCCTTGTGGATAATCCACTTGTGCTGCTTACCTTGTCGCTGCTTATTTTTATGGGCGGTATCGGCTTTGTGGTGTGGGAAAACCTTGCTAACCTTAAGAAAACAAAGAAGCTTTATTTCCACTCAAAGGTAGTGCTCAGCGTATCGGGAATACTTATTGCAATAGGCTTTGTGGGATATTTCTTTATTGAAAAGCTGAATCCTCACCTTTTCGGAGAGCTTAATTTCGGGGAAAATCTGCTGACTTCCTTCTTTGCAAGCATTTCTTCAAGAACGGCGGGCTTTGCTCCAATTCCCCTCCCAACTGCCAACGCATTCGCAAAGGTGTTCACAATGACCCTTATGTTTATCGGCGTAGGCCCCGGCTCAACGGGCGGCGGTATCAAGGTAACAACCTTTGCAATTATGATTGCAACTGCCTGGTCGGTTATCAAGAATAAAGAGGACACGGAAATTTTAAAGCACAGAGTTCCCAAGAACATTGTTTACAAAACCCTTACCGTGCTGTTCCTTTCAGCCACTTTTGTGGCCTCCTCGTTCATTATCGTGTATGCGCTGAATCCCCAGCTTGACGCACTTAACATTCTTTTCGAGGTAATGTCCTCCTTCTCCACAACGGGCTTTTCCTCGGGGGTTTCCGTTTTGGTTGACCCCCTTTCAAAAATAGTGCTGGCAATAACCATGTTTATCGGAAGAATAGGCCCTGTTTCAATTATACTGTCCCTGACAATGAACAAGCCCGACGACAAGGCAAAGGTACTGCCCGTTGCAAATATAATGGTGGGCTGATATGGAAACAGAGAAGTTTGCACTTTCAGACCTTAGCATTACAGTAAGCGCCGACCACCGTTTCGGCACGGACGCATTCCTCCTTGCAGGCTTTGCAAAGCCAAAGCGAAAGGATACAGTCTGCGATTTATGCACAGGCTGCGGAATTATCCCCTTGCTTTTCTGCAAAAAAGAGCCGCCGAAGAAAATCTACGCCGTGGATATACAGGAGGAGGCTATTGAACTGCTGAAAATTTCCGTCGGGGAAAACGGGCTTAATGAAATAATAGAGCCTGTGCTGTGCGACCTTAAGGCGCTGACAATTCCCCGTGAATCGGTGGATATGGTAACGGTAAATCCGCCCTATTATCTCCCAAAAGCGGGACTGGAGCGGCTTTCAAGGGCACAGGCTGTTGCAAGGCACGAGCTTTTGTGCAGCCTTGACGACGTGGTTAAGGCGGCGGATTATCTGCTGAAATACGGCGGCACGCTGAAAATGTGCCATATTCCCGAAAGGCTTGCGGACGTGATCTGCGCTATGAGAAAATACCGCATTGAGCCTAAGGTAATCACCCTTGTGCAGAATAAAGAGGGGGAAAAGCCCTGGCTTGCGCTGATAAGCGGCAAAAAGGGCGGCAAGGCGGGGCTTGAAATTACAAAGCCTCTGAATATGAGAAGCGGAAACGAATATACAAAGGAGCTTTTATCAGCTTATGAGTAAACTTTATGTGGTGGGGACGCCCATAGGAAACCTGTCCGATTTCAGTCCGAGAGCGGTGGAAACGCTAAAAAGCGTGGATTTTATCGCCGCAGAGGACACAAGGGTGACAATGAAGCTGCTGACCCATTTCGGAATACAGAAGCCTATGATTTCCTATCATGAGCATAATATAAGGAGCAAGGGCGAGGAAATAATCGCAAGGATAATGGAGGGGGAAAGCTGCGCAATCTGCACCGACGCAGGTATGCCCTGCATTTCCGACCCCGGCGAGGATCTTGTAAGGCTGTGCGCTTTGCACGGCATTGAAACGGTGGTTGTGCCCTCCCCAACGGCGGCAATGTCGGCGCTTGCTGTTTCGGGGCTTTCAACCTCACGATTCAGCTTTGAGGGCTTTTTGTCGGTGAATAAAAAACAGCGCTCCGACCACCTTGAGGAGATAAAAAATTACCACCGCACATTGATTTTCTATGAAGCGCCTCATAAGCTTAAATACACCCTTGATGATTTGCTGGAAGTCCTGGGGGACAGAAAAATCGCCCTTTGCAGAGAGCTTACAAAGGTGCACGAGGAAATAATAAGAGGCACAATAAGCGATATGATAAGGAAGTACGAAACGGAATCCCCACGAGGAGAATATGTGCTTATTGTGGAGGGAGCGCCTTATGAGGAGGAAACCGCAAAGGCGGAAATAACTCTTGAAGAGGCGGCGGAAATGGCAGAAAAGCTTGTTGAAGAGGGCAGAAGGGCAAGCGACGCCTGCAAGGAAATTGCCGCTAAAACAAGGTTTTCCAAGTCGGAAATTTATAAACAGTTAACAGTTAATAGTTGACAGTTAACAGTTGTTTAGACATATTGTTTTTGGAAAGTTAAATCCGATAATCAATTTATATACACCCACCCGCTTTCCATACGGAAAGCCGCTCAGAAAGGAAATAAAATGAAGAAAAAGAACACATGGATTATCCCCGTAATTGCGGCTTTAGCGTCAATCGTTGCCTGCGCCGCTTTTGTAATGTTCAAGCTGGGACAGATGTCCGCCGCAGACAAGTGGCGCGATTACGACGATTACGGCTGGTCCTGATATGAAAAAGTATCTGCTTAAGGCACTGATAATTATTACCGCACTGGCACTTTTCTGCACAGGCGGTTATTATCTTTTAACGGCAACGGATTTTGCCAAGGACTTTACCGACAAGCTTTTCGGCAGCGAGGAGGCTTACACCTACGGAATAACCAACGGCGCAGATGTGGAAGTAACCCTTGTGCATTTCGAGGAGCAAAGCGTGCCCGATGACCTGCAAAGCCGGGTCAAATCCTATTTTGAGCGGTATTTAGCAACCCTGACGGGCTTGGGGGAGGAAAGCCTTTATCCCCTTTTTGCTTTTGAGTGCGAGGACTATCTGACGGATACCCTGTCAATGAGATACGAAGCGGAGCGGTTTTATCTCAACAGCCTTACCCCCGACAAAATCACCTCTGAAATCCTCTGCACAAGGGCAGTTTCCGCAGGTGACGCTATTGCCGAGCTTAGCGTTACACAGACCGTTTCCTTTTATTTCGGGGAAATTACCTCGAAAATAGGCGCAGTGAACCACAAATTCAGCTACAAGCTTAACGGCACGGATTGGGAAATTTTCGCCCACAGCTGTGACAGCGACAGCTATAATTACGCAATGAAAGCCTTTGAAAAGGAATTTAGACAGGACGGCTATCAGCGCTCCGACCTTACCTATTCCTATATTGAAAAATACACCGACAGGGCAAACGAGGCTCTTATTGCTGAAATAAAGGGCTTTTCCGACAAAGGTATTGCCGAGGAGATACCTCAGGTGGAATACCCTTATCTCCGCAATGCGGCGCAGAATTACGCAAGGACATGGGCTGACTGCTCCGAAAGCGGCAGAAACACCGCCTATTTCGGCACCTATGAGGACAATGCCGCCAATTTCACCTCACAATGCCTTATTGCAGGGGGAATCCCTATGGACGTGCAGGGGGAAGCGGAAACCCAGTGGAAATGGTACAGCGACTCCGAAAACAGCGACAACAGCCATTCGGGATACAGCAGAAGCTTTATAAACGGGGAGGATTTTTACCGCTACTGCCTTGAAAACAAGGGCTTCGGGCTGGTTTCAATGTGCAATGTGCCTCTTTCCATGGCGGAAACGGGGGATATCGTGCAGCTGCTTGACGGCAATGGGGAGTACATCACTCAATGCGTTATCACTTCCACCGAGGGCGGCATTTTTGCGGCAATGAACAATACGGACAGGGTGGATTTTCCCCTTATGGCGCTGAATTTCGGTGAACTTAGGGTGATAAAGATTGTGGGATATAATACGGTAAACCTTGTTTTGGGAATTGACAATTTATAATTAAGGAAACCGCTCATCATTTACCGAACTATCTTATGTCAACTGTTAACTGTCAACTGTTAATTGTTAACTGTCAACTGTTAATTGAAAAACGGCTGCAATGCACATTACGCCATTGCCGCCGTTCTTATTATTTCTTCCTTAATTTTTACGTCAATATTGTCAACCACCACAGGCTGGGGTCTGCAGGTGTAGTAACCTTGAATATAGTCAATTCCTGCCTTTATCACCCACGCAAGCTCCTTTGCGGTTTCAACCCCCTCCGCAAGCACTCTTATGCCGTTTACGGTGCAGAAATAGATTATGCCGCTTACAAAATGCTGCTTGTGGTTGTTGGAGTCAATGTCCCTGATAAGCTCTGCGTCTATCTTCACAACGTTTGGGAAAATTTTCAGCAGATTGTTTGTGTTTGCATAGCCCGAGCCGTAATCGTCAATGGCGATTTCACAGCCCAGCCTTGAAGCACGCTCCTTTATGGTTTCAAGCACCTCGTCCGTGGGCTTGGTCTGCTCTGTAATTTCCCACACGGTATTGCCGAAAAGCTCCCCGTAGCTGTCCGCAAGGCTTTCAAAATCCTTTTCCGAAAGCACCGAGCTTGTAATGCTGTTTATAAGCACCTTTCTGTCCTTGAAAAGCTCCCTGTTGCAGCTTAAAAACTTCATTACATTGCTGAAAGTAAGCCGCTCAATGTCGTAAAGCCTGTTCTGGCTTTCGGCAATTCTTATAATGTCCCCGGGAGAAAGACTGCCGTCCGTTGACCTCATAAGCGCCTCGTAAGCCACAATTTCCCCGTCCCTTGCGCTTACAACGGGCTGGAAATGATATACAAGGAGATTTTCGTCTATTATCTTGTTAAAGCACGAAATTTCTGCAAAGTCCTTGCGGGTTATCTCGAAGCGACCCTGATTGAAACGCTTTGTGCGGCTGTCCTTGCTGTTTACCGCCTCATAAGCCGCAAAATCCGCCTTTACAAGCAGCTCGTCTGCGCTTACTCCCTGCTCAGGGTACTCGCAATAGCCTGTTTTAAGGGTAATTCTTACTCCCGCTCTGCTTTTTGACTCGGCGGCAAGCATCATACGGTTTATAAGCTCCTTTGCAAGAGAAGGGGTTTTGTTCTTTATGAACACCCACACCGCCTTGTAGGTCTTGACGCCCATATAAACATCGTCCGAGGCAAAGCCAAGGAGTGCTTCCGCTGCGTCCGCAATGGCTCTTTCCCCCTCTGTGCCCATATTGTGCTTTGCGATAATATGAAGAGTAGCCATATAAGCAGGCTCTCTGCTTTCGTTGATATAGTCCTGCACTCTGGCAAGGAACTTGTTCCTCATCATATCGGAGCTTTGCTCACGGTTTGTCTTCTGCTCGGAAACGTCCTGCAAAAAGCCCGAAACTCCGTCCTCCCTGTCCTCCATAAAAAGCTTGAGCCATTTTTCCTCGGCTCCCGACTTTCTGCGGTAGGTATTGTTCATGCTAAGACAGGGAACGTAGGTTATTTCCGCAATAATTGCGGAAAGCTCGGTTTCTGTCCGTTCTTCTCTGTAGGGTATATCAAGAATACGGCAGAAGTTTTCGTCCGTAAACGCCTTGTGAGTTTTTTTGTCAATAACAAAGCTGCCTATTGTGGGGAAAAATCGTCTGAATGCGTTCAGATCCAATGAATCCATTATTTAACCGCCTTTGCTGTCACTTCATTCATTGCAAGCTGCATATTTTCTACGCTTATTGCAGAGCCCACCACTCTCATGCCAATAAGCTCGGTGTTGTCCACCAGCGCCTTCTGCGCCCCGGGATTTGCCATAATTATAACGGGAATATCCGAACAGCTCATATTTTTTCTCATAAACTTATAAAAGCCGAACAGTCCGCTTATTTTCTCTCCTATATCAAGCACCACAAGGTCGGATTTCTCTTTTCGCAGTGCGGTAAAAGCCGCCTGATAGGAGGTAACCGCCTTGACCTTGAAGCTGTCGGGGTCGAAGTATTTTCTGAGCCTTGTAAGCTCGCTCAGCACCTCGCAAATAACAAGTACCTGTTTCATTTATACCTCCTCAGCAATAGAAGAAAGCGCAGTTCTTGCCGCTTGTTCTCGCCAGATTAAGCGCCTTGTCGCAGGAAAGATACAAATCGGCATAATTATCGCCGTTTCTGCCCAGCGCAGCCAGTCCCACGGACACATAAACCTTTTCCCCCGTGACGGAAGAAGTGATTTTCCCGATAATGTCTCTTGCCCACGCTACAAGCCTTTCCTTGTCCGTTTCGCCCTTTATGTAGCCCATTACGGCGCTGCCGCTCATAAGCCCGCACTCCATATTGTCCTTAAGCTCTCTCCTGAGGATTTCCCCGATCTGCTTAAGGCAATTCTGGCTTACGTTGTTGCTGGCAAAGCTGTAATTGTCAAAATCCATTATGAACATTGTTCCCGGAACGGAATTGCGTATATTGTCCGCAATAACTCCGTCGATATAGCTGCGCTTATGAAGCCCCGTAACAAGATCCACCCTGTCCTCGGGAGCGGCGCATCTGTTCAAAAGCTGCTCGACCCTCTTGCAGAGCGCAAGGGGCTCAAAGGGCTTTTTCACTAAATCCGCACAGGTAATTGCGGATATTTCGGTAATTGTTTCCTGGTCGATATGGGAGGAAACAAACATTACAGGCACATTCGCAAAGTCCTTGCCGCTTTTTCGCATACGGTAAATTATCTTTACGCCCGAAATAGTGCGGAAAATTGTATTTATCACGATTATGTCGATACTATCCTTGGCAAGTATCTTGTTCATCTCAAAATCGTTTCGGGCGGTCACTACCTCGAATTCGTCCGAAAGAATATCCGACATTATCTCCAGTGCAAGCTGTGATTCGTCAACTGCAAGCAGCCTTTTCATTTTTCTACTCCTGATATTGCATAAGGTTATGCTGATTATATACAGAAATTATACCACAAAACTCAGAGAAATTCAATGATATTGCACAAACTTTTCGTGTAAAGTTTTCACCAAATTTCAACAAAATACTTATGAAAAATGCTATGGAAAAAAGTGGGGAAGGCTCGCCGCAGAGCGAAAAGGGAGCGCCCTTTTCAAACCCCGTAAGGGGGCTTTTGCCCCCTTTTATCCCCCGTTTTTGTGTTTGTTGTGGTTTTTATGTTGGTTGAAAGGGGGCTACTCGCCCCCTTGATAGAGTTTGATTTAGTTATGGTGGAGCGATAACCCCTCGCCCCATTTCTTTGGTTGCGCAAAGAAATGGGGAAAAGAAACGCACTCGCTCATGCGCCGCGAGTGGCTTTGTAAAACTCGCTTTGCGAGTTTTAAGGGGTGTAGTGCT
>JBJERI010000206.1:0-1766 GCA_051882195.1 Ruminiclostridium sp.
AAAACGATTTTCGGCTTTGCGGCAAAGGCTCTTGCAATGCCTACTCGCTGCTGCTGTCCGCCCGACATCTGATTGGGCTTATGCTTCCACCTGTCCTTAAGCCCCACCATATCAAGCATTGCAAGAGCGATTTTATCACGCTTTTTCTTTGCCATTCCCCGATAGGTAAGAGGCATTGCCACGTTTTCCAGCGCCGAAAGTCCTTGTAAAAGGTTGTAGGACTGGAACACGAAGCCTACGTTTTCCTGCCTGAAGTGAGTCACCCGCCGTTCATTGAGCTTCTCAATATGTACCCCGTTTACGATAACCTCTCCGTGAGTAGGCTTTTCAAGCCCCGCAAGCATATTCAGCAGGGTGGATTTGCCCGAGCCGGACGTACCGAATATACAGCAGATTTCACCCTGTTTAATATCGAAGGTAAGGTTATTCAGCGCAATGACGCGCTCGTTTCCTACGCGGTAAATTTTGACAAGCTCCTTTACTGAAATAATATTTTCCATAAAGCACGCTTTTCTCCGTGTTCGTTTCTATGTCGCTGCCGTCTGCCGACCACGGAAAGCAAACGGAGGTCTGTCTGATAATAATACAATCAGCCGCAGTAAAAAGTTTCATTTATATGAAAAACTTACATTGTCCAGTATAGCACTGAAATAACTTGTTTGCAATACTAATTTATCAATTGTAGCCAAATTGTAAACTGTTTTACAATTTGTAACAAAGTTATCTCAATTCGGAAACAATTATTTCCGTGAGAAATATCTATATTTCCCGCAAAATAAAGCTTTTTTTTGACAAAAAGGTAAAAAAACAAATTTTTTTATTTTTTCAATTGACAAATAAGGAAAAAATGTATATAATCTTTATATATTATGTTTTTAAATTATGTTTTTTGGAGGATTTTTTAAATGACAAAGGCAGAATTAGTATCAGCTATCGCAGAAAAGACAGAACTTACAAAGAAGGATTCTGAAAAAGCTCTCGCAGCTGTTTTAGACAGCATTACAGAAGCTTTAAAGAAGGACGAAAAGGTTTCCCTCGTAGGCTTCGGCACATTTGAAGTAAGATCAAGAGCTGCAAGAAAGGGCATCAACCCACAGACAGGCAAGGAAATTTCCATTGAAGCTACTAAGGTTCCCGCTTTCAAGGCTGGCAAGGCATTAAAGGATTCCGTTGCTAAGTAATTTTGCATTATCTTTTGAAATCCCACCGCAGAAATACGGTGGGATTTTTTGTGGTTAAAGTTAGATTTACTTTATTTACTTAATGTAACTTGTTACTTTAGTTTCAAATATTTTGATTAAATTGCTGAAACTTTCTGTGCATTTTGTTTAAAACACCTTATTCACATTGACTTTTAATTTGCTATATGATAAAATTTATGACAGTATATTGACTACCCATTCTACAGGAGAACAATTATGAAGATGAAGAAGATTTTATCAGCGCTTCTTTCTGCTGCGGTTGTACTCAGTCTTACAGCCTGCGGAGGAGACGCTGAAACAACCACTACGGCAACCACAACCACAATCGACGACGACATCGAAAATCCCGTTGACGTTTCTGATATCGAGCTTGATACGGGACTTAAGGAAGATGTTAAAATCGAGCCCTGTACCCTTACTTATATCGGCAACTACGATATGACAAAGGCAGGCGACATCAAGCCCGCAGTAAAGTATTTCGAAAGTACCTACGGCTGCGAAATCGAGGTTTCAATTGTTGGCTACAATCAGCTGGAAGAAAAGATTCTGCTTCTTATTCAGGGC
>JBJERI010000207.1:0-8369 GCA_051882195.1 Ruminiclostridium sp.
GTGAAAAATTGACCCCATATTCCGTGTGGAATATGGGGTTTTTGGACAGACTGAGGCTTATTGCCTTATGTTCTGTTTTTGTTTTCACTTATTTATACGATAAAAAAGAAAAAATGCCGAAATTTATAATTTTTTTGAATTGTAATTCCCTTTGAATCAAATCTCCTTCATAATTCTTACATCAATGAAGTTTTTCCGACCAAAGAAAACTCTTTCAAAAGCTTCTCCGAATCCTTTTGAAAAGAAATTACCGTGCTGAAATTGTCCTCTTCCCTGCTGAATTTTTTTGGCGCAAGCTTCTCAAACCACCCTGCCAGTTCAGCTATCTCGTCCACAAGGGCATCGCTTATTTGTCCTTTGACGTATTGCTCCATTCGTCCGCCGATATATTTTTCGTCCCGTATGCCAAGAAAGCTCAGTGCAAAAGCCTTGTCATAGCTTCCCACAGCGCACAGAAGCCCGTAAAAATCAGCAAGAAGCTCGTCCCATATTGGCACAATTTTTTCAGGGAATAAATTTCTGCATACGAAATGAGTAAGCTCGTGATACTTGCGAATATCAAGGGAAATCTTGCGCCATTCTTCACTGTCGTAGGGGGTTTCTTCAAAGCTTATATTGCTGTAAAAACAGTCCGACAGCAGAATAATGGAGGTCTTGTAGTTTTCTTTATTTGCGGTAAAGCGCCTGAATTCGCTGTCCGAATCAGAGCCGCCGTTTCTTTCGTATTCCGCTAAATGAGTGTGAATTTTTGACCAATCGTTAATTCCGCCTATATATGAAGCGCCCACCGACCTTAAAACGGGAACAGGCTCGCATTTCTCCGCCATTATCTGATAAAAGCACTCGAAATCCTCCCTGTTTTTGAGGAAAACCGCTTCCACCTTTCCCGCAGGCGTTTTCTCTACGGTAAGTCTGTCCTCCTCCGAGCCTATAAAATGGGACAGGTCGCCCGAATATTGCCCTCCTCTGCGTACAATACTGCGGTACAGCTCGCTTTGGGATACGCCTTTCTCAGGCTTAATGCAAAGCTGGGGAAATCGCTTTGAAAGCTCTGCTATTACTGACATTTTTCACACTCCTTTTCTGAAAATAAATTGCTTTTGACCTTTCCTATTACATTATAAAATATGAAGTGCAACCAAAATGCAACAAATCGGCTGTTATTTTAAAAAAAGTACATCGTTTCTCCGCCTTTTGTATCGGTACATTTTTATGCTGAAAAGCTTTTGAATAAGTACAATTTTCAAAAAAATCAGTATATAAACGGTTTGCATTTATATACTGCACTCTCCATAAAAAGTACATAACAGAGCTTAGTCCATTTGATAAGCAGCATTCTCCCAAGCCTTACAATATGAAGAGCTGTGAATATTTCTTATCAATAATCTTATCGGCAACTTCGCCCCGCCTTGAATACTCTCCTCCTGTCAATTCCTGTTTAATAGCCTCTTCCACATCTATGTTGAAGCATTTTTCCCTTATAGATTTCCATTCTTCCTTTGATATTGAATTCAGCTTCTCTTCGTTAACACCAAGCTCATTTTTAATAAACATTACCTCTTCTTGCGTAAGGTTGAGTTTCATAATGTCCTCCTTTTACTTATTCAGACACTGATAAAGGGCTCTGAAATAAGCGTTGTAATCCTGAAAATCCGAAAGACCCGAAACCTGTCCGTCCCCTGCTTCAAGAATTTTCCACTCGCCGTTTTCAAGCTCGGCAAAATCAACCGTGTAATAGGGACTGTTAAGCCTTTGATATTTTTCAAGCAGTTCATTGGGAGGCAATGGAACATAACAGGACTGACCCGAATTTCGGGATACGGAGGCAATCTCGCCGCCCGCATAGAATACTCTGTATTCGTTTGTGCGGCCGCCGTATTTTTTCAAGTCCAGATACTCCTTGATGCAGATCCCACCCGTATAAAGCTTTCCCCGATATTGATAGAAAAGCTTCATCTGACTGTCAAATTCCTCCTGCGTTACCGATGAATAAAAATATTTTGTAAAAGATGTTCCTTTAACCGATTTAACAAAATCCTTTACAATAAATCTGCTGAAATTTTTCTTCACCTCGTCAAGATTTACGGGAACGCCATCGGGAAATACCAGCATTTTTGCCGTATCCCTTTCCAGATGGGGATAAATATTCGGAAAAATATGAAAAAGCTCATATTCCTTTGGCGAGGTTACAAGGCGGATATTGTTTTCATAAAGGCGGTCGTAAAACATAGCATATTTTTCGGGCTTCATCATCCAGCCCCGATATACCGCCGTTATGAGATTTTCAGGCTTGAAATCAAGCTTAAGGACATCGTCGTTAAACCACTTGTCATAAGAAAACAGAATAACATTAAACAAGCCTGTTTCAAGTGCTGCATTATATTCCGTTTTTAAGCCATCGTCAACTCTTTTGTCCGAAAAAAAGTCTGACGGAAAAAGTATTGTTTCTGTTTTGCTCACAGCTGCTCTCCTTTTTCCACCACAAAGGTACTCCAAGTATCCGCATACTGCAAAAGGAGCAAAAGCGGACATTCCTTTGTGGCAACGGATTTATTGTCGTCAACATACTGTCCGTCGTGGTACATAATCGCCTGTGTTTCCTCGGGAGTAAGGGGAAAAACAGGCAGGATATAATATAAGCTCCTCAGTGGAACGCTCATATAGGTCATATCAGCATTATAGCTGTAGGGCACGCTCGGCTCTCGTCCGTTTCTGCCTGCATTTTTCAAGTACAGCGGATTATCCGGCATACCTACCTTGCCTAAGTCGTGAAACAATGCGGTAACAACGCAGCTTTCATCGCTTATTTGCGGAGCAAGTACGTTTTTCAGCTTAAGCATAGTTTCTGCAACATTAAGGGAATGTTCAAGCAGCCCTCCCTCTCTGCACAGATGAAAGCGTGAGCTTGCGGGGGCGGTAAGATATTCCGTTTCATTTTCCGCAAATCGGCACAGTCTTTCAAATTCGGCTTTTCTTTCGGTAACAAGACCTTTCAGTCTTTCATAGCGTTCTGTAAGTGTAATTTCAATCACCCTCTTTTCTGATAATATTATACCTCAAACTTATGTCCTTTTATCAGTACTTTGATTTTTTCGCCAATATGGGCGGAAAGGCGGCTGTAAAATCACTTACAGCCGCCGATTTTTATGCTTTTTCCCTATCTTATCCCAGCCATTTTTCCAAAGCTGCCGCCAGCACCTTAAGGTCAAGGGGCTTGGCGATATGCTCGTTCATTCCAACGGTTTTCGCCGCCTGAACGTCCTCTGCAAAGGCGTTTGCCGTCATTGCAATAATGGGAATCTTCTTGCAGTAATTGCGGCTCATTGCACGGATTGCCCTTGTTGCGTCATAGCCGTTCATTCGTGGCATCTGAATATCCATAAACACAAGGTCGTAATATCCGTCCTCGCATTGAGCTATCATATCCACCGCTTCCGTTCCGTCGGCGGCGCGTTCCACCTCAAGTCCCGTCATTGACAGCATTTCTGCCGCAATTTCCGCATTAAGGTCATTGTCCTCAACCACCAGCACCCGCTTGCCTGAAAGATTCATTTTTTCAAGCTCTGCGGCGGGGGCTTTCTGCTCAGCCGCTTCGTCCTCGCCCACAAGGGAATTGAAGGTTTTTGCAAGCCTTGAACGGAACAAGGGCTTGCTGATAAATGCGTTAGCGCCTGCGGCTCTTGCCTCCTGTTCAATGTCCGACCAGTCGTATGCGGAGATAATGATTATAGGCACATCGTTTCCTACCGATTTGCGGATAGCCCTCGTGGTTGCAATTCCGTCCATATCGGGCATTTTCCAGTCGATAATGCAGGCAAAATAATCCTGCTTTTTCTGATGACGGACAAGAACGTATTCCACCGCCTCCGCTCCCGAGGAAACGCCGTCGGGCTTCATTCCAAGGTCCTCAAGTATGCCGCAGCAGGATTCAAGACTTATTTCATCATCGTCAGCAACCAGCACGTTAAGATCAATAAACTTGTCGTGGGTTATTTCCTCCTTATCCTGAAGCTTAAGATAGATTGTAACGGTAAAGCGTGAGCCAACGTCAAGCTCGCTTTCCACCTTTATATCGCCGCCCATCATACGGACTATGTTGCGGCTTATGGGCATACCAAGACCTGTGCCCTGAATTTTGCCCACTCTGCTGTCGGAGGCTCTTGCAAAGGGCTCGAATATTTTGCTCATAAACTCTTTGCTCATACCTATGCCGTTATCCTCAAAGATAAACTCATAACAGCCCACCTTTGTGTGGTAAGAGGGCTTTTCCATAATGGAAAGCCTGATTTTTCCGCCATCGGGAGTGTATTTTACCGCATTGCTCATCAGATTGGTAAACACCTTCTGAATACGCAGGCTGTCGCCGATAACCTCTTCATGAGTTACGCCCGAAATGTTTACGGAAAGCTCATGATGATGCTCTGCAATCTGTGAATTTGTCATTGTGAGCAGATTGTCGATAAGGTTTGAAAGGTTGAATTCCTCTTCAATAAGGTCAACCTTGCCCGACTCGATTTTGCTCATATCAAGAATTTCGTTGATTAGACTGAGCATATGCTTGCTTGCGCCCGAAATTTTCTGCAAGCTGTCCTGAACACGCTCCTTATCGTCAATGTGGGTTGCGGCAATGGCAGTCATACCGATAATGCCGTTCATTGGCGTGCGGATATCGTGGGACATATTGGACAGAAATTCGGTTTTGGCTCTGTTTGCCGCCTCTGCTGCGTCACATGCCGCCTGAAGCGCCATTTCCTGCCGACGCTCCTTTTTGATAAGGTCATCGACGCTTCTTGTGCCCACAACCGCTACAAAGCCGCCGTTCTTTTCCCTAACAAAGGAAACTCTTGCCTGAAGATAAATTATGCCCTCGGCAGTAAGCTTTTCGTATGTAAGGGAATAGTCCTCGTTAACGCTGCGGATATAGTCAAGGCACAGCTTTCCCATAAACTCGCTGCGGCTTCTGTCGGAAACGTGCTCCGTTGCATAGCCCAGCAGTCCGCTTGACCATATATAATCGTTTTTGTCGAAATGCTCCGCAATGGCTTTTCCGTCCTCGCTTTCGGCACGGAAAACCTTAACCTTGTCCTTTTCGGGATAAACCAGCAGCACGGAATAATATTCAGAGCCAAGACCCTCTATAATTTCGCTCTGGGTTTCGATTTCTCTTGCCTGTTTTAAGCGGCGCTGCATTTCCTCGTCAACGTCACGCAATCCCATAATATATGTAATTCTGCCGCTTTCATCAACGGTTTTTACCATATTCATTTCAAAATAAGCAATATTGCCGCCCATATTTCTTCTGTATCCAAGCTTGTACAGACCCTTTTCGGGTACCTTTTCTATGAGAGTAGCAAGGGAAGCGGATTTTCTGATACGCTCACGGTCCTCGGGCACGATATATGCGTCAATGTACCTTGAAAGCACTTCTTCATAGCCGCCCTGCTCCATAAGCTTGCTCAGATTGTCGAAAGATATGCCCACTCCGTCTGTGCGGTAAAGGGACAATGTACCCGTTTCTGCGTCAATTTTGAACAGGCTGTGGTATTCCTGACTGAGAGCGCCTATAATGCGGAGCTGCTCCTCCTGAATTTTTATATTTTTGCGTTCAGCCTCGATAATTGCGTCAATGTTGCGGAAGCCCATAATAATCTGAGTTTCGGTTTTCTTTCTTGAATAAAGGCGCATGAAGGAAACCCGATAGTAATGAATACTTCCGTCCTCGTAAGCCACACGGTAGCTGAAGCTGTATTCTTCGTTATTTTCAATGGCACGCTGAACATTTTCAACGGTAACGGCTGTTCTGAGCGCCTCTCTGTCCTCCTCCACAACGTGCTTTGAAATATAACTGTTCCAGGTATTGTTGTAGGAACGGCGTATTACACGCTTATCCTCGGCGATAACAACGCCCCTGCGCTTTATGGTAACAGCGGTATCGTTTTCAAGGTCAAGCAGTACAACGTCCGGGTAATCTCTGCTGAGCGCTCCCGAAATTTCCATTTCATCCTTAAGAGTTTCGTTGATTTTCTCCACTGCCGAAAGAGCGTCCTCCAGCTTTTTCTGCTGTGCAAGCTCCTGCTTTTTCTCGCTGTCAATATTCTTGAAGCCTGCCGCAAATTCGTTTCTGCTGCTGTCGGGCTTTACAATCTGGCACTCGAAGTACTGCTCCTCATCTCCTCTGAACACACGGTAATGAAAGGAATAGGTCTGCCTGTCGGAAAGCAGCTCCTTAACGCCCTGTATCGACCGCACCTTGTCAAAAAGCGGTCTATCCTCCGCCAAAACGTCGTTTTCTATATAAAGACCTATATTATGCTCATAATTGCCTATGGCGAATTTACGTCCGTAGCGGGAAATCATAGTCTGCCCCATACGGTAGCAGACCGCCTCACCCGACTCCATATCAACAGCGTAAACATTCTCGTAGGTCATAGAAAGCGCCTGAATCATATTGTCCTGAGATTCCGTTCTTTTCTTTTCGGCGGAAATGTCACGGAAACCGTAAATTACGCTTTTGTTTCTGCCCTGCTCATTCTTTTCAATAGGAAAAATGCTGCATCTTATCCATTTTCCCTCTGCGGAAACATATTCCTGAGTAATTATGCGGCTGTCCCCAAGCCGTCCGTCAACGGTGTCTATATCCGTAAAAATGCGCAGAGCGGATCTGTATTCCTCGTTTACTCGGCAGTCCACAAGCTCCTTTATCCTTACCTTTGCGTTGTCCTTTTCGCAGGCGGCGGTGTTTATGTTTTCCGGAGCAACTATTTCCTGAAAGGAATTTTCCTCAATATCAATATAATAAAGGGCAATGAAAATGCTGCTTAAGGAATCTATAAAGGCGCTGTGCTTCCTTTCCGCCTCTAAAAGCAGGGTAAGCTCCGTGTTGGTTTCCCGAAGCTTTTTGCTTGTGTCAAGCTCCTTGATTTTGGACTCGTGAATTGTCTGCGTTACGAATATTACATGGGACAAACGTCCGTCGCTGTCACGATTGCCCTCGATAAAGGAACACTGCGCCCAATGGGGACAGGTTTCCCGCTCGTCCGTCAGCGGAACTGTGCAAAGAAACTGCTCAGAAACAATGCGGCTTTTCTTCATTCTTTCATCAAGAGTTGACAAATCCACAAATGAGAGCAGCTTGTCGGTATATTCGGAAGTCATCATACCGCAGCAGAAGAAATTCAGCTTTTCCTGCGCGTTTCCCCATTGTCCTATATGATCGTGAACTGTTTCAATGGAGGCAAGCTCGGTATAATAATTTTTTGCAATGTCAATGTAATATACGGAGGTATAAATCTCGCTTAAGGACTGAATTATATTCATTCGCTCGTCAAGCGCCTTGTCCGATTCTCTCCTGCGCTTGTTGGCAATTTCGGCGCAGCAGGCGGAAGCAATTACAGCCAAAAGAAGCAGATGCCCGTAATTTTGCTTCGGATTATCCACTCCCAGAACACCGAAAGCAGAGCCGTTTACCGCAAGAGGCGCCGCTACAAGGCTTTCTGTACCCCGAGCCTTAAGAAGTCCGGCTAATTTTGAATTTTCGGGAAATTCCTCGGAAACAGAAGAAATAAAAAGCTCGCCCTTTTTTTCAAGCTCATCAATCCACTGCTCCATTCCGCTTAACGAAGCGCCGGAAAGGCTGCCTGTTATATCCGGCTTGCCCTTACGATGCCATTCGTATGTATCGCAGACCTTTGTCCGTTCCCCGTTAAACTCAATAATATATGCACGGTCAGCGTCGTAATAGCTGCACGCCTCGGCAAGTATATCCTGAACAGACTGTCCTTTTTCGGATTTGGTGAGATAATCCTGCAAAAACTTTCTGATAGCTTGTTCCTGGCTTGACATATTCTGAGATAGGCTGTTCATTGAGTACCTCCCAAATTATTCCGCTTTGGAAATCGTCAAAATTCGACATAACATACCAATTTAAGTATATCAGAAAAGTAATTTGCTGTCAAGAAATTACAGCGGAAAAGCGAAAAGCAACGGGGTAACATAACCGACTGTCATATTTTCAATAATACAGTCATCTGTATTTGTCAAAAATCTTTACCGCATATTCCGAGTAGGTAGCGTCAAGATAAACATAGTTGAACTCACGGGAAATGTCCCAGCCTTTCACCCGAAATTCCGCAAGAGCGCCGTTGTTTTCCCCCACGGAACGATATGCAAAGGTTATTCCCTTGTTTTGTTCAAGCAGCTTTGTTATAAGCCCGAAATCGCTTATGGTTATGATTTTGCCGAACTGGGAAAAGGTGTAGTTTTCTCCTGCAAGAAGCTGCCTCAGAATATCTCTTGTGCCGCTTCCCTCCTCACGGAGAATAAGACGCTCAGTCCATATTTCATTTACCGAAAGGGTTTTCCCTGCAAAG
>JBJERI010000208.1:0-8349 GCA_051882195.1 Ruminiclostridium sp.
GAAAGGAATTGATAAAATGAAAAAGGCTCTGTCGGCACTGCTTATTGCCGCATTTATAATAAATCTTTCGGGGTGCAGCTCCGAAAGCCAAAACGTCACCGAAAATACAAACGAAACCACCACCGAAGTTACAACCGAAAGTGTAATCAAAGAACTGATAGAAGAAAGCGAATATGTATATATGACGGACGAGGAGCTGCTTTCGGACAGAGGGGGCGAAATGCCGCCCCAGGGCTATAACACATTGCAGGATATAATTCTGATAGGCGAGGAGCTGGCAGGGGGCTCTTTCGGGATAAGACGTCCCGATATGGACAATCCCTGCAATGAAATGCCGTCAACTGCCGTTCCCGACAGCGAGGGCACTATTGTAATCAGAAACTGGAACACTACCGACTTATCGGATTATATAGACAGCGGCAAAATCACGTTCTATGCAAAAAGCGACAGCGAGGGCGGAAGCTTTGAGGTAGCGGTGCAGGACTGCAACCGTGACCGCAAGGGCGACAGCAATTCGGTTATGGTATATAAAAACACCGCCGACTACGGCAGCATAACAGCCGATTGGGGACTTATTGAAATACCCTTTGCCGATTTCTTTGAGGAGGGAAACGGACTTGACCCGACCTGCGTGTGGACAATTCACATAGGAAAGGCAGAGGGCAAAATCCGCATTGCCGATATGCGGATAACATCTCCCGACAAGGAGAAAAGCGGAAGCGTCATCAAGGTAAATCAGCTGGGATATAACGTAAATTCCGAAAAATACGCTCTTGTAAGCGGTTTTTACGAGGAGCTTGACTGCAACAGCAAGACATCGTTCAGCCTTGTAAACGCTGAAAATGACGAGATTGTTTTCAGCGATACCCTTACTCTTGCAGACGGTTATGAGGACAAATATTCGGGCGAAACGGTCTATAAAGCGGATTTCAGCGAATATCACGACAGTGGCAGCTATTATATCAGAGTGAACACTCCTGAAAAGGAACGCTCCGTTGTGTTTGCCATAGGGGACAGCGTTTATTCCGACAAAATAGGAACGCTGTGCAAGTATTATTATTTCCAAAGAGCAAATGTTGACCTTGCGGAGGAATACGCAGGCGTTTTTGCAAGAAAGGCGCTGTATCCCGAAGATGAAAGCATGGTTTATCTTTCCGATAAAAGCAGCATAAGGGACGTTTCGGGAGGCTGGTTTGACGCAGGAGATTTCGGCAAATATGTTGACCCGGGCTCAACGGCGGTGGTGGATTTGCTGTGGGCGTATAAGCTTTTTCCCGACGCCTTTCCCGACGGCGGCTCGGATATTCCCGAAAGCGGAAACGGTATTCCCGATTTGCTTGACGAGATAAAGGTGGAGCTTGATTTTATACTGAAAATGCAGGACGAGGACGGGGGCTTCTATCACCGTGTAAATCCCGACGACGGAAGCAGAGCAATTGTTGATACCTTTTCTGCCGACGACGGCGGAAACGTAAAGGCAGCAGGCACAACCGCAAATGCAGCCGCAGCACTTTCCCTTGCATATACGGTTTATATCGAGTTTGATTCTGATTATGCCGAAAAGCTGCTTTCAGCCGCAAAATCAGGCTGGGAGTATGCAATAAACAACAAGGAAATAAGCTCGGGCGGAACATACGGCAGCGACAAGACCTACGATCAGATTTTCTTCGGGGCGTGCAGTCTGTATTACGCCACAGGGGAGGAAGAATACCACAGCTATATCCGTGAAAATTATGAGGCTTACAGCAGCGCCTACGATTTGTATTCCTTCGGACACGGTTCGGACAATATGAAAAAGCTTGCCTTTTCAACTTACCTTGCCTGCGAAAACAGGGACGAGGAAATTGTTAATTGGATTGACGAAAAATTCACTCCTTGGAAAAAGAATATCCTGTCAACCTTTGATGCGAATCCCTGGGGCTTTCCTTTCCCCGAATGGGGCTTATGGTGGGGAAGCAATTCAAACTATATGAACACCGCAATGGAAATGTATGTCACAGATTATTTTTTAAGCGGAAACACAGAGGACGCAGAAGGACTTGCCTTATCAGCCGCAAACTTCATTTTCGGAATAAATCCCACTGGAAAATCCTTTGTCACAGGCATAGGCGAAAACAGCATTAAGCGAGTTTACAGCGGCATTTTCGGCGAGGACGGAATTGATGAATTCCCCGAGGGTTATACTTCGGGCGGAATAAATATGTACGACGGGGGAATTATTTCCCGATTCCCCGGAAAATGCTATACCGATACCGCAGTGGATTGGGTGACAAATGAAAACTCCATTTATTATCAGGCCTCGCTGATTTTTGCGGCTGCAATGCAGACTGCAAAAGAATAAAACAAATTCCAAATCTCCTTAGAGATAAAGTATATAGTCTGATTAGGAAATAGAATAAGCGCCGACTGCGTAAGTCGGCGCTTAATTTAAATAAACCATATAGAATCATTAGGGCAGTATATCGGAGAAAAATTACAGACGCTCATCAGAGAACTGTTTCAAGTCTTTAACGCAGAAATCCTGACCGAAGTTTTCACATTCCGAACTCAGCAATACGGTCTTGCAGCCTGCGGCTTTTCCTGCTTTTATGTCGTTCTCGCCATCGCCAACCATGTATGAATTTCCCAAGTCGATATTTAAATCCTTGGCGGCTGTTAAAAGCATACCGGGCTTCGGCTTTCTGCATTGGCAGTCAATTTTCAGCTCCGGTATTTCACCGTCGTATCCCTTATGGGGGTGATGAGGGCAAAAGTAAATTCTGTCTATATAAGCGCCCTCGTTGCCAAGAAGAGTTTCCATTTTGTTATGTATATTCTCCAACTGAGAAAACGTCACCTCTCCTCTGGCAATAACCGGCTGATTTGTTACAACCACGCATAAATAGCCGCTGTTATTTATTTTCTTTATTGCCTTCGCAGCTCCGTCAATCAATTCAAAGCTGTCAATATCTCTCAGAAAACCGACGTACTTATTGATTGTGCCATCTCTGTCGAGAAACACTGCCTTTTGTTTATTTTTCAAGTTTTTTGCCTGAACAAGCCCGTTTTCGTAATCGGCAGCAACGCTGTAATATCTTTCCGGCGTTCCCATATCCTTAACATACTCAGGGGAGTCGTAACAAAACATCTGTCCCGAACCTGATAAGGGCTTCAGAAGCTGTCTGTCCAAATCAATTTTGATTATCTTGCCGTCCTCTCCTATTGTGCCGATTTTGTCGGGGTCTATGTTTATGTTTTTCAGTATAGCGGGAGAAATGACGTGAAGGCCGGCGTTAACGCGATTTTTGTAGTATAAAGGTCTTTGGTCCTCTTTGGCTAACCAAGCTGTAACGGTGTTTTTCTCGTCTGCAATGATTAGTCCGCTGTCATACGGGTGAGAGTTGGGATGAGTAAACAGGGTTACCAAACCGCCGTGCGCCTTGTGAAAAGCCACCATTCTGTTGAAGTCCACGTCAAACACTGCGTCAGCATTTAAAAGGAGAAACGGTTCGTTTCCAAGGTCTAATTTGAAAAGCGCTCCTGCGTTTCCCAGCGGAGTATCTTCAACAAAGTATGTGATTTTTGCTCCGAAGCTGCTGCCATCTCCAAAATACTCTTCTATTTTCTCGTGCATATAGGAAACAGTTAAGACTATATCCTTAAATCCCTGTGAAACAAGCGAAAGGATTTCTCTTTCAAGCACAGGGATATTTTGAATGGGGATCAGCGGCTTTGGTATATCGGGGAATAGCTCGGATATACGAGTTCCTTTTCCGCCTGCCATAATTATAGTTTTCATTGCAATATGCTCCGTTTTTTGTAAAGTCTTTCAATGATTTACCGCAGTTGATTTATTTTGTCCAAATATCCTTTTCTGTTTCAGAAAGTTCAACGCCGCTGCTGTACATTGATATAAGCAGAGTATCCTCGTGGTATTCAAAGGTATGAAATACATAAGGCTTCACCAAAAACATATCTCCTGCTTTCATTTCGTATGTTTCTTCTTCAGAATCTTTCCATACTTTAAGCTTGAAGCTGCCGGAATATACGTAAAAACATTCGTCGTTATACTTATGATAATGGCCGCCGCGGACTCCCGAAGCCTTTGAAAAAATTACATTTACCTGTTTCCAGCCATCATGAACCAATTGAATCAGCAGACCATTCTCATTGGCAAATTCAAAATCGGTTTTCATATATTCAATCAACATTTTTATTGCCTCTTTTCGTTTAATAATACGGTAATTCATTCAGACCCGTTTTTTTGATCGGGCTTGCGTCTGTACCGGTTAATTATGATATTTTTGCCTTAAAACAGAAGAATACCCACACTTGTCTTTTGGTAAATGTACGAGTATGGGTATGCGTTTCCGTTTTTTCAAAAGTTTTCAAGACAATATCATAACTTTAAAGTATGTCAGATTTTGTCTTTATCGCCTTATGCTTTTATCTTGTGAGGAATTTTTCACCTTTTCCGACCTTTTCTCTCCAATAATCAAGAAGATCATGCATAGTTTTCTCAAACGGAATTTCAGGTTCCCATCCGGTATGAGCTTTGAACTTTCTGCAATCAGGCACCTGAAGGTCGGCGTCAATAGGACGAAGTCTTTCAGGGTCAACTTCAATCTTAATCTGATCCTTCATTGTGGAATAAGAAATAAGTGTGTTGAGGGTATCCTCTACTTCGCAGGTGTAAGAGCCTCCGATGTTGTAATACTCTCCTGCAACAGGATTTACTGTTACCAGCATATAGTAAGCGCGAACTGCGTCGCGGACGTCGGCGTAAGTGCGAAGAGATTTGAGGTTTCCTACCATTACCTTTGGCTCAATCATTCCTGCTTCAATCATTGCAATCTGTTTTGCAAAGGTTGACTCATGGAATACGTCGCCGCGGCGGGGACCTGTATGAGTAAACATACGGGTAGTCATAACTGTCATGCCGTATGCTTCAGCGTAATATCTGCCAAGAAGATCTGTGCCCACTTTAGAAATTGCATAGGGCGACGCAGGATGGAAAGGACATTCTTCGTGGATGCCTGTTTCCGGTTTTTTTGCGGCAGGAATTTTTCCAAATACCTCTGAAGAAGCGCAAACGTGGATAACAGGCTTGTAGCTTTCATCCTCTGCCATAGCAAGACGAATAGCTTCCAGCAGACGGCAGGTACCGATAATGTTTGTATTCAATGTATCAATAGGCGCTGTAAAGCTGGTCTGGGGATAGCTCTGCGCCGCAAGGTGGAACACATAATCAGGCTTAACCTTGTTGATAACAGTGATTAAGGACATCTCGTCGTTCAAATCAGCATAGTCAAAGAAAAGTCTGTCCTTTTTATTTGCTCTGTCGAGCAGATGAGCCACATTATCCATCGGAGATCTCCATCTGCATACTCCATAAACATCCCAGTCTGTATTTTCAAGAAGAAAATCAGCCAGATGAGATCCTACCATTCCGGTAATACCTGTAATCAATGCTTTTGTTGCCATTTTCCAGTTCTCCTTTTTATTCTTTAAAATGCAGGTGAATATTCCTCCGGGTTATAATAAATAACCTTAGTTCCTGCTTCTTCAAATTTAAACGGTATATACATCAAATCCTTCATTGCTTCCTTTACGGCTTCCTGCTTGTCCTTGGTCACATAAAATACCAGGAATCCGCCGCCTCCTGCGCCGAGAAGCTTTCCGCCCAGCGCTCCTGCGGCAATGCCCTTTGCATATAAAGCGTCAATGCTGTCCGTTGAAATAGCTCCGCCTGTTTGTCTTTTCAGCTTCCACGTTTTATCGAGGAGTCTTCCGAAGTCGTCTAAGTCTTTTGATTTATCAATCAGCACTTTTTCTGCTTCGTCTACCAGCTCGTACATCTGCTTCAGATAAACGTTTTTATCTGTCTTCTTGGCGTTTGCCTTCTGAACATCCGAGGAAAATCTGGTGAAGCCCGTAAAGAACATCATCAGATTGTCGTTTAATATCCGCTTCCTTTCCGGATTGATGATTAAGGGCATAACCTCGTATCCGTTGGGACCGAAATTGATTCTGTTAAAACCGCCGAAAGCAACTGCAATCTGATCCTGCCAGCCGCCTGCTTCATTGCACAGAACCCGTTCCAGATATATAGCGTCGTCAGCCAATTTCTTTTTGCTTACATATTTGCCTTTTAATGCATAAAAGGCGTTGAGCATTCCCACGGCAAAAGAGCTTGAAGTGCCCAATCCTGTTCTTGCAGGTAAATCGGCGTCGTAGCTTATTATCAGCTCGTGCATATCCAGCAGCTTCATAGCTTCTCTTACCGCAGGATGCTCGATCTCTGACGCAGAATTGACGCGTTCTATTCTGGAATATGTAATCTGATTTTTATAATCAAAAAAACGAGGAAGATGTCTTACGTTAACGTAGCAATATTTATCAAAAGTAGTTGATATTACAGCCCCGCCGTTTTCTTTGAAATAGTCTTCCATATCTGTTCCGCCGCCAAAAAACGACATTCGGAAAGGGGTTCGTGTAATTATCATTATTCATTTCCTCCGAAAAAGTGGTCTTCCAGCATAAGGCAAAGGCAGTGATAAATTGGCAGGTGTAATTCCTGAATCATATACGTTTCTGTTTCGGGAACCCTGATTGCCACATCTGCCACTTTTGCAAGCTCTCCGCCCTTGGCTCCTGTAAGCCCGATGACCTTGATGCCTAACGCTCTGGCGACAACTGTTGCACTCATAACATTCTTGCTGTTTCCCGAGGTGGAAATTCCGAGAAATACATCTCCGGGTCTTCCGAATCCGTATAGCTGCTGTGCGAAAACGCCCAGTCCGTCCACATCGTTTATATATGCCGTAGAAAGCGCTTCATGCGCTACAAGAGGGATAGCCATAAGGCCTCTTTCGAGATTATTTGCCAGATTTTCTCCTCTTACAGGATCTATATCCTTGAGCTTTTCCGCAAATTCAGGGGGAACAGGGCGCATGATTTTGAATCTCTTCTTCAGCTCTCCTGCAATATGCTCCGAATCTGCCGCTGAACCGCCGTTTCCCGCAATGAGTAATTTGTGGTCGTTTTCATAGCATTTTTCCAAAAGCATATACGCGTCTTTAATGCTGTCTTCAACAATCGATAACTGCGGATATCTCTCGATTAAAAGCGCAATGTGCTTTAAAAGTTTGTTTTCCATAACTTATTTCACTTTCTGCCGCATGAATTACTTTCGGTAATTGTCCTTATTGATTTTATAATCTTCGTATGTCTGCTTCAGACCGTCCTCGAAAGAAATAGTCGGCCTCCAGCCTAAGCTGAAAAGCTTTGTTGAATCCAGCAGCTTGCGAGGGGTTCCGTCGGGATGAATGTGATCATAAACTATTTCCCCGTCAAATCCCACGATTTTGGCAATCTTTGCGCCAAGCTCCTTCATTGTTAAATCTGAGCCGCAGCCGATATTAACCCAGGACTGGCCGGGTGTGTTCTCAGGAACGCCCGGATCTCCTGAATAGTTCTGCATCAGGAAATAACTTGCGTCGGCAATGTCGTCAATATGCAGGAACTCTCTCATTGCGGAGCCTGTTCCCCACATTACAACTTCTTTGCTGCCGTTTGTTTTCGCGTCGTGGAATTTTCTGAGCAAAGCCGGGATTACATGAGAATGTTCAGGGTGATAATTGTCGCCGGGGCCGTACAGATTGCATGGCATTACTGAAATGAAATCTGCCTTGTCCGGATGATGAGTATTTAAATATTCGCATAATTTCAAGCCCGAAATTTTTGCGATAGCGTAGCCCTCGTTTGTTATTTCAAGGGGAGATGTAAGCAAGTACTCCTCCTTGATCGGCTGCGGACATTCTCTCGGATAAATGCAGCCGCTGCCCATAAAGCAGAATTTTTTTACTCCGTTGTTATAAGCCGCCATAATAGTGTTGAATTCAATCATAGTATTTATATACATAAATTGGTCCAGGGCTTCCTTATTTGCCTGAATTCCTCCGACCTTTGCTGCGCACATAAATACATAATCCGGCTTCTCTGTTTCAAAAAAAGCGTTTACATCTGCCTGATTGCACAGATCCAGCTCCTTATGTGATCTGGTGATGATGTTGGTAAAGCCTTCTTTTTGGAGCTTTCTTACAATTGCAGACCCAACCAGACCGTTGTGTCCCGCAACATAAATCTTATCGTTTTTTTCCATTACGTGCTTTGATTTCATAATATTCTCTCCTGACATGGTTTTTATACATAAATGTTCATTTTAAGAGCGCATTACACTTTATCAATCTCAGTAATTATACCATATTATACAATTAATGTCAATAATTTTACATGTCTTAATATAAACCGACATGTTGGTTTACAATAGAAGCGTTACAATAAATAAAAAAATAGTAGCGGAAAAGC
>JBJERI010000209.1:0-1747 GCA_051882195.1 Ruminiclostridium sp.
CAATATTCAATATTCATTAAGATAAACCCTGTTTTCAGGGTTTATCGACGGACTGCGTCCGCCTTTTGAAAAGGCGGGCTTTTTTATGTAATTTCAGGAAATTCACCCAAAATCTTTGACAAATGGGATAAAATATGCGACAATAGAAGAAAAGCTTAACAACATTATCAAAAGGAGTAAAAAATGAAACTTGTTCGCAGAATTACGGCAGCGTTTATTGCGGCTGTTACCCTTGTCACCTTTTTTGTACTGCCTGCTTCGGCGGCAAATGTTTTTGAGTGGGACGGAAAAACCGAAATGCTCCCCGACTGCAAGTACATAGTTTCCTCGGCGCTTCGTGTAAGAGATGATTTCACCATTCCCGAAACCTCTAAGCTTATTGTAAAAAACGGCGGCTCTCTCACAATTCTCAAAGACGTTTGGGTGAACGTTCACGGCACTATGTCCGTGGCAATCGGCGGCAATATCACCAATTCGGGTATGATCACCGTTGAGGAGGACGGACGGCTGGACGTTTACGGCGAGCTTTTGTCCTCGGTAAGCGCAGAGCTGAAAATCAAGGGCGCTTTCAGCGTTTACAATCAGGGCAATGCTAAAATTTCCTCAAAGGTAAGCCTTTTCGGAACAGGCGAAATTTACAATAAAGGCAAGGTGGTTTTCACCAAAAGCAGCGACTCCAAATTCTCCGCCCCCATTACAATAACAAGCAAGGGCGAAATGCATTTTCAGGGCAATGCGGCGGTAACGGTAAGCGGCTCAATCGACTGTCTTGGCTATATGACCGTAGGCAAGGTGGGAACGCTCAGAATAAGCGGCTCGGTAACATTGGAGAAAAATGCGGACTATAACCGATTCGGTACGGTGGAAACCACTGTAAACGGCAATTTCACCGATAAGCGAGAGGTGATAAACTACCGCAAATACACCGTTGAAACTATCGTTGACGAGCCCGACGTCTGCTTTAAGGGAATTGACGTTTCTTATGCACAGGGGGAAATCGACTGGGCAAGGGTGGCGGCAAGCGGCATTGATTTTGCCATTATCCGCGCAGGAAGAGGCAAGGCAGGCTCAAAACCAATGAAAGAGGACGACTACTTTGCAAAAAATATACAGGGCGCTATTGCCAACGGAATTGACGTGGGAGTGTATTTTTACAGCTACGCAACCACCGCCCAGGAGGCAAAGGAGGAAGCAAAGTTCTTTGTAAGCATTATCAAGGATTATGAAATTACCTACCCCGTTATACTTGATATGGAGGAGGAATTCCAGTCGGGGCTTTCAAAGGACGTCCTTACGGAAATAATAGATACCTTCTTTAAGCAGGTAATCAGCGCAGGCTATTACCCAATGCTTTATTCATACAAGTCCTGGATCGAGCATAACCTTGATATGCGCATACTGGACAAGTATGCGGTATGGCTTGCAGAGGTGGCAAAGCAGCCAAGCTACGACGGCGCATTCTATATGTGGCAGTACAGCTTCAAAGGCAAAGTGGACGGCATAAAGACCGATGTTGACCTTAACATTTCTTACAGAGATTTCCCGTCTATACTGAGGAAAAACAAGCTTAATAAGCTGAAATAACAGAGCTGCCCCCGAGGAATACTTACCTCGGGGGCAATACTTTTTATGGAAAGCGTTGTATAAATACGCCCTTACAAATAAGTCAAAACAAAGTAAACGCAAAACGGAAAAAGTGGGCTGCCCTTTTATTTCTTTTTCCTCTTTACAACAATTATTATTACTG
>JBJERI010000210.1:0-8278 GCA_051882195.1 Ruminiclostridium sp.
AGGAATACAGGCGGACATAAAAACAATTTCCGCCCACAGAATGTACGCAATGAGCGTTATTACCGCCCTTACCGCACAGAATACAACAGGTGTTTCCGCCGTTTCCGCCGTGACCGGAGAAATGGTGAAAGCACAGCTTGACAGCGTTTTCACGGACATTTTCCCGAAAGCGGTGAAAATCGGTATGCTTTGCAACGAGGAAATTGTTCTTGCCGTGGCGGAAAGGCTGAAATTCTACAAGGCGGAAAATGTGGTTATCGACCCGGTTATGCTTTCAACAAGCGGACAGGCTTTGCTTGACGATAAAGCGGTTGCGGCGGCTGAAAAGGAGCTTTTCCCCCTTGCAAGAGTGGTTACTCCCAATATTCCCGAGGCGGTGCGCCTTTGCGGAATGGAAATAAGGGGAGCGGAAAGCGTGGAAAAGGCGGCGGAAAGGCTGAAAAGGAAATACGGCTGTGCTGTGCTCATAAAAGGCGGTCACGGCACTGACGGCTGCAACGACTTTCTTCTTGATGATAAGGGCTACGTTTACCGCTGCCTGAGAATAGAAAACCCCAATACCCACGGCACAGGCTGTACTCTTTCAAGCGCAATAGCCTGCGGACTGGCAAAGGGGCTGCCCCTTTCCGAAAGCGTGCGGCTTGCTAAGGAGTATATTACGGGGGCGATTAAGGACGGTATGAAGCTTGGAAAAGGGAACGGACCGTTAAATCATTTTTGGGAGAAATAATAGCATAAATTGATAAACCCTGAGAGGATTTTGTTCTTCTCAGGGTTTTTGTTCACACTTCCCTATACCTATGAACAAAACGCCTGCAAAAAAGCAGACGTTCTGTAATATTGCATATAAATTTGTCGAAAAGTATAATTATGGCCGCTCATCCGTTTCCTTGAAATAAGCAATATAGGACTGGAAATCACCCCAAAGGGACGGAATGTCAAAGCCGTTGTTCATAAGGAACGCTCCGCTGAACACCTTGCCGCTTTCCTCGTGCCTGTACCACTTGTCAGGGTCAAGTCCCACAAGCTTTACTCTGTGCAGGAAAACACTTGGCACTTTAAGCACCTGAACATATTCAAGGAGAGTTTCGCTCTTGTCCTTTGAAACGAACTGCCATGCGTCAAAGCGTGTGTTTTCAAAGGGATTGCCGATACGGTAATAGTCCCCTGTTCTTACAAGGGGATTGTACTTGTTGAATTCCTCAATCTGTTCCTTAATAGCGTACTTGTCATCATCGCTTATTCGTGTAACGTCAAGCTCATAGCCGAAAGTGCCCACCATTGCAACGTGACCTCTTGTCTTAAACGGCGTAATTCTGCCGACACAGTGGTTGGGGCTGTCCGAAACGTGTGCGCCGAAGCAGGAGCAGGGGTAGCACAGGGAAGTACCGTACTGTATCTTAAGGCGCTCGATTGCGTCCGTATCGTCGCTTGTCCAAATCTGCGGCGAATAGTAAAGCATACCTGCGTCAAACCGTGAGCCGCCTCCTGCACAGTTTTCAAGGAGCAGGTGGGGGAAATCCGTCAGCAGTCTTTCCTGCATTTCGTAAACGCCCAGCACATATCTGTGCCATATTTCACGCTGTCTTTCCGCAGGAAGAATTTCGTTGCCCACCTCGGTAAGCTGTCTGTTCATATCCCACTTTACATACTCGATATTTGCAGAGGAAAGAATGGCTTTCATTTTGCCGTAAATGCAGTCACGGACGTCCTTTCTTGAAAAGTCAAGCACAAGCTGTGAACGGGCGGTTGTTCTGTTTCTGCCCTCGATATGCAGACACCAGTCGGGGTGCTCCATGTAAAGCTTGCTGTCGGGGCTAATCATTTCAGGCTCGAACCATATACCGAATTTAAGCCCCAGCTTGTTTACCTCATCTACAAGGTGCTTAAGGCCGCCCTTTATCTTGTCCTCGTTAACCTCCCAGTCGCCCAGGGAAGAGCGGTCGTCGTTTCTGTGACCGAACCAGCCGTCGTCCATAACAAGCATTTCAATGCCTGCTTTTGCGGCTTCCTTTGCAATATCAATAAGCTTGTCCGTATCGAAGTTGAAGTATGTAGCCTCCCAGTTGTTGATAAGAATAGGGCGGCGAATGTCTTTCCACTTTCCTCTGATAAGGTTACGGCGCATTACGTCGTGGAAATTGCGGCTCATCTGTCCGATACCTGCGGAGGAGTAGGACATAATTACCTCGGGGGCTTGAAATTCCTCGCCCTGTTCAAGGTGCCAGGAGAAATCGTAAGGGTTAATGCCCATAACAACACGGGTTTTTTCGTACTGGTTTACTTCAGCCATAGCAAGGAAAGAGCCGCTGTAAACAAGGGCAAAGCCGTAAGCCTCGCCGTAGTCCTCTGTTGCCTTATGGTCAACTATTGCCATAAAGTTGTTGTGAGCGTGGCTTGTAGAGCCTCTGTTGGAGTCAATGGACTGCTTGCCGAAACGGAGAGGGAAACGCTGTACATGGCGCTCTCTTGCCCAAGTGCCGTAAAGGGTGATCATATCGTAATCCATACGGTCAAGCTCCACGCAGGTCGAAAGCAGTCTGCGCAGCTCAAGAGGGTCTTTTCCCTCGTTTTTCACCTTTACGGAGCGGGTGATTATGTCAAGCTGTTCAAAAACGCTGTACTGGAGCGTAATCTGAAGTCCGCTGTGAGGGTCCTCGCAGTAAAGGTCAAGGCTTGTTACCTCCTCCTCGTTATTGGCGAAGGTGGCAGGCAGTCCATTAAGCTTTTGCTTGCCCTTGTAGATTTTGTAGTCCTTGTAGTAAATCTCGCAGGCGGACATTCCCAGCTTGTCCATTACCTGCATACAGGGCTCACGGAAATCCGCAACACCGCTGGTGGAATATTCAATAGCGGCGCAGTCAAAGCTGTGAGGACCCATTGCGTCGTGTACGGCGGGAACGAAAGGCTCTCCGTTCGGTATGCGGAGATTGTAAGTCAGATCCGTTTCGGGAACGGATTTGCCGTAATAAAGGTGGAGCAGGTTTTTGCTGTTTGTAATGTGGAATGCGTAGGTTGAGTTCGGGGTATCAAGCTTGAAAACCCGTGCTTTTTCGTTATAGCTGATTGGCATTGTTAGTTCCTCTCGGTTACATTATTTTTTCTGCGGCGGCTGAAACAAGACCCTTTTCGCTGTCCATTGTTACCACCGTGCCGCTTCTTAAAATGCTGGTTGCGTTTTCTGCGCCGATAATTACGGGAATGTCAAGGGCAAGTCCCACAATGGCGGCGTGGCTGTCTGCGCCGTCCTTTTCGGTAATAATTCCGCTTGCGGATTTAAGCAGGCTTAAAATCTCGTTGTTGGTTTCCTTGATTACAAGGATATTGCCGTTTACAAAGTTTTTCTTTGCCTCATCAAGGTCGTGTGCAACGCATAGGGGCGCTGTTGCCTTTTTATCGGAAACACCCTTTCCTCTTACAAGCACGTCCCCCACGATATGGACTTTCAGCAGGTTTGTTGTGCCCGAAATTCCCACGGGTACTCCTGCTGTAATAACCACAAGGTCGCCTGTTTCAAGGAGTCCCGCTTCGGTAGCGCAGTCAACTGCGTGCTGGAAAAGCTCGTCCGTGGTGGTCATTTCCCTTGACATAAGGGGAACAACTCCCCAGCTTAAATTAAGCTGACGCCAGGTGCGCTGGCTTGTAGTGCAGCTTATAATGGGGCGGTTGGGGCGGAATTTGGAAAGCAGCTTTGCTGTGCCGCCTGTTTTGGTTACGGTAAGAATTGCCTTTGCTTTAAGGTCAAGGGCGGTGGTGCAGGCGGCATGGGAAATTGCGTTTGTAACGTTGTCGCCGCAGTCCTCCTCACGGTTGTGGAAACGCTTTGCGTAGTTGATGTTCATTTCGGTGGTTTCCGCAATTTTCGCCATTGTCCGTACCGCCTCAACGGGATATGCTCCCGCCGCAGTTTCGCCGCTTAGCATAATTGCGCTGGTACCGTCGTAAATTGCGTTGGCAACGTCGGTGGTTTCGGCTCTTGTGGGACGGGGATTTTTTATCATACTGTCAAGCATCTGTGTGGCGGTAATTACCTGCTTGCCTGCGTTGTAGCCCTTTTCGATAAGCATTTTCTGTATTCTGGGGATTTCCTCAAAGGGAATTTCAACCCCCATATCCCCTCTTGCCACCATAATTCCGTCCGAAACGCGGAGAATATCGTCAATATGGTCAACGCCGTCCTGATTTTCGATTTTGGCAATAATCCTGATGTCCTCGCCGCCGTGCTCCGCAAGTATCTTTCTTATTTCAAGAATATCCTCGTCGCTTGTAACAAAGGACGCCGCAATAAAATCAAAGCCCATTTCACAGCCGAAAATAATATCGCTTCGGTCACGGTCGCTGACATAAGGCATTGAAAGCCTTATTCCGGGGAAATTGCAGGACTTGTTGTTGCTGATAAAGCCCCCGTGAACGACCTGACAAACAACGTCCGTGTCCGTAATTTCAATTACCTTGAATTCCAGCAGTCCGTCGTCCGCAAGTATTCTTGTGCCCACCTCAATATCGGCGGGGAGATTTTTATAGGTAATGCTGACCTGCTTTTCGTCCCCCTCCACTTCTTTTGTGGTAAGGGTGAAAATGCCGCCGTCCTTAAGCTCCGCCTTGCCGTTTTTGAACTGCTTTACTCTTACCTCAGGACCCTTTGTGTCAAGGAGAGAGGCAACGGGCAGTCCCAGCTCCTCACGGATACGCTTTACCTGTTCAAAAACCTTTTTGTGGCTTTCGTGGTCGCCGTGGGAGAAATTCTGCCTTGCAACGTTCATTCCGATTTTCATCATTTCACGGAGAACATTGTCGTCCGCCGTTGCAGGTCCCATTGTGCATACGATTTTGGTTTTTCTCATAGCAAATCCTTTCTTTGTATATATTATGGTCTTGAAATTTTGTTAAATGCTATTTTAATTATAAACTGTATGTGTATCAAAGTCAATCTTAATAAAGTAACTTTTGTTGTGATTTTAAGGGAGATACAAAACAAAGCCGCACAGCATAAGCTGCACGGCTCATAATTATTCTTCGTTTTCTTTTCTGATTGCCTGGGGTCTTGTTCTTACCTTGATGTGTACCTCACGAAGCTGCTGTTCCGTAACCTCCGTAGGCGCACCTAAGAGTAAATCCTGTGCGTTTGAGTTCAGCGGGAACGCAATAACCTCACGAATACTGTCCTCGCCAAGGAGCAGCATAATCATACGGTCAATACCGAAAGCCATACCTGCGTGGGGCGGAGCGCCGTACTTGAATGCGTTGTACAGTGCGCCGAACTTGCTTTCAACGTCCTTTTCGTCATAACCTGCAATCTCAAACGCCTTTACCATAACGTCAATGTCGTGGTTGCGGACTGCGCCCGAAGCAAGCTCAACGCCGTTGCATACAACGTCGTACTGATAAGCAAGCACGTCGCATGGGTCCTTTGTCATAAGGGCTTCAAGCTCGCCCTGTGGCATTGAGAAGGGGTTGTGTGTAAAGCCGGGCTTGCCTGTGTCCTCGTCCTCCTCGTACATGGGGAAGTCAACAATCCAGCAAATCTCAAATCTGTCCTTGTCGATTATGCCAAGGCGCTCTGCAACCTCGTTTCTTATCTGACCTGCAAATTTTGCCGCATTCTTCTTGTTGTCCGCAATGAAGTAAAGCACATCGTCTACTTCGAGAGCGGCTCTTGTTTTAAGCTCTGCTCTTGCCTCGTCCGTAAGGAACTTGTCGATAGGTCCAAGGTAGTTGAAATTCTCGTCAACCTTGATGTAGCCAAGACCCTTCATACCAATGCTTAATGCGTAGTCCTCCATTTTCTCAAAGAAGCCCTTTGACTGCTTTGCCATGCCGGGAACACGGATTGCACGGACTGTTTTGTTGGAGAAAGGCTTGAATGCGCTGTTTACGAACAGGTCGGAAATGTCGATAATGAACAGGGGGTTTCTTAAATCGGGCTTATCCGAGCCGTATTTCAGCATTGCCTCTTCAAAGGTAATCCGTGGGAAAGGTCCCTTTGTGTAGGGTTTATCCGAGAACTTTTCTATAATTGCGGGGAAAACGTCCTCTGCAACCGCAAAAACGTCCTCCTGGGTTGCGAAAGCCATTTCCATATCAAGCTGATAAAATTCGCCGGGGGTTCTGTCCGCTCTTGCGTCCTCATCTCTGAAGCAGGGAGCAAGTTGGAAGTAACGGTCAAAGCCCGATACCATATAAAGCTGCTTGAAAATCTGGGGCGCCTGGGGCAGAGCGTAGAACTTGCCGTGGTGCTTTCTGCTTGGGATAAGGTAGTCACGAGCGCCCTCGGGTGAGGAAGTGGAAAGAATAGGGGTCTGAAGCTCCAAAAAGCCGTTTTCCACCATCTTTTCACGCATAAAGGACATTACCTTTGAGCGGAAAACAATGTTGTCGTGTACCTTTTTGTTTCTCATATCAAGGAAACGGTAGCGCAGACGGATATCCTCATTGTTTTCCTTTGATGTGGCAATTTCAAAGGGCAGATCCTCTCTTACCTTGCCTAAAATGTCAAGCTTGTGAGCCTCCAGCTCAATTGTGCCTGTTGCAATTTTGTCGTTAAAGGTTGAGGGGTCGCGCTTGATGATAAGACCCTCAACGGAAATTGCGGTTTCCTTTCTTACACCCTCAAGCAGTCCCTCGTTTGCCTGCATTGTAATCTGCACAACGCCGTAATGGTCGCGCAGATCAATAAACTTAATTCCGCCGTGGTCGCGGATATTTTCCGCCCAGCCGCATACTCTTACGGTTGTGCCAATGTCCTTTTCACTGAGCATTTCAGTGTTATGGTCACGATACTGGTTTGCTAAAAACATTTGTATATCTCCCTTTTATTATCTTTATCAGCCATTCAGCTTGCTTTCAAGCATTGCCTTTATTGCATTCGGCGTTGCCTGTCCCTTTAAGGCTCTGTTCGCCTGTCCCATAAGGAAGCCGAATACCTTTGTTTCGCCGTTTCTGTACTGCTCTACCGCTTGCGGATTTTTCTCGAAAATCTCGTTTATAACCGCCTCGATAGCGCCCGAGTCCTCCTTGACCCAGTAGTCGTTTCTGTCGCATACAGCCTGTGGAGTATCGCCTGTTTCAAGCATTTCACGCAGAATGTTCTTGGAGTTGCTCTTGTTTATCTTGTCCGTATCCCCAAGCATTATAAGCTCTGCAAATTCCTTTGCGCCGAAAGGCAGCGTTTCCATATCCGCCTCTCCTAAGTTAATGCGGCGCATAAGCTCGCCTAAAATGAAGTTGGCAACGGATTTGGGGTTGTTGTAGGTTTCAAGGCATTTTTCGTAGAAATCGCAGATAAGCTTGTTGGAAATAATAATGTCTGCGTCCTTAGCCGCAATGCCGTACTGCTTAACGTAAATTTCCTTCCGCTCCTCGGGCATTTTGGGGAGAGAGGCCTTAATTTCGTCTAATTCCTCATCGGTGAAGATGATGGGCGGAATGTCCGGGTCGGGGAAGTAGCGGTAATCCTGTGCGTCCTCCTTTGAGCGGAGAGTGGAGGTTTCACCTGTGCTGTCATTGAAGCGTCTTGTTTCCTGCTCAACCTGTTCGCCGTTTTCGATTATTTCCGTCTGGCGGTAAATCTCATAGTCTATTGCACGCTCGATTGCCTTAAGTGACGCTAAGTTCTTTAACTCGGCTCTTGTGCCAAGCTTGTCAGCGTCCCTTGGCGCCATGGAAATATTTACATCGCAGCGGAGAGAGCCCTGTTCCATTTTGCAGTCGCAAATTCCTGCGTACTGGAGCAAAAGCTTGATTTTTTCAAGGAATGCTATTACATCGTCCGCCGAGTGGAAATCAGGCTCGGTAACAATTTCAATAAGAGGAATACCGCAGCGGTTGTAGTCTGCAAGGCTTGAACGGGTGCTTTCATCGTGAACAAGCTTTCCTGCGTCCTCCTCAAGATGTATTCTGTTTATTCTGATACGCTTTTCTGCGCCCTTTACGTTAATGTCAACGTAACCGTCAAGGCAGACGGGGCGGGGCATCTGTGAAATCTGATAGGCCTTTGGCAGGTCGGGGTAGAAGTAGTTTTTTCTGTCCCACTTGGTAAAGCGTGAGATTTTGCAGTTCATTGTGTAGCCTGCTTTTATAATGTACTCAACAGCCGTTCTGTTAAGCACGGGGAGAGTTCCCGGCATACCTGAGCAGACAGGGCAGCACCGTGAGTTTGGCTCTCCACCGAATTCAGCGGAGCAGGTGCAGAACACCTTTGATTTTGTAAGGAGCTCTGCGTGAATTTCAAGACCGATTGTAGGATAAAGCTTCATTTCGCATACTCCTTTCTTATAAT
>JBJERI010000211.1:0-8180 GCA_051882195.1 Ruminiclostridium sp.
CCAAGCTGATAAGCCTTTCCGTAAGCCTTATCCATATTTTCCGCAAGCTCTTTTGTCCATGTTTCATCATCTCTGTTTCCCCGTACAACGCAAAGGTGAACATTTCCGTCACCTGCGTGTCCAAAGCTTACCATCTGCATTCCGCTTTCCTTTTCAAGCTGATTGATAAACCCGATAAAGTCGGCGGTTTTGTCAATAGGCACTACAATATCCACAGGCTCCTGCTCGGAAACTGCCTCTACCGCTTTTACAAGAGCCCCTCTCACTTTCCATATTTCAGCGGCCTTTTCGGAGTCAGTAAGAGGAATAAAGTCAATTGCGCCGTTGTCAAGGGCAAGACCCTTTACACGCCCCGAATTTGCTTGTACCTCTTCTTCCCTGCCGTCAAAGGTGAGAAGAATATACGAGCCTGCCTCGGGGCAAGGATATTTCACTCCCGAAAAATCCTCTCCAAGCTTTACAACCTTGCGCTCCATAAATTCCACCGCCGTAGGATTTGCGTTTGCACGGAGAATTTTCAGCACGCTTGTTATGCCTGTTTTAAGGTCGCTGTAAGGAACAAGCACGCTTAAGCTGCTTTCGGGCTTGGGAATAAGCTTAAGAATACATTTTGTGATTACTCCCAGCGTACCCTCGGAGCCGATATACAGATTTTTCAGCGAAAGTCCGCTTGCGTCCTTGACGTTTTTGCCGCCTACTTTAATTACTGTGCCGTCAGCCGCTACAATTTCAAGTCCACGGACGTAGTCCCTTGTAACACCGTACTTTACCGCACGCATTCCCCCTGCGTTGGTGCTGATATTGCCGCCGATAGTGGATTCCTTTTCTCCGGGGTCGGGAGGATAAAACAAGCCCCTTTCCTCAACAAAGCGCTGCAAGTCCTTAAGCAGTATTCCCGGCTCAACGGTTATTGTCATTGTATCGGTATCAAGTTCAAGTATATCATTCATCTGCGAAAAGTCAAGTATTATTCCCCCGTCAATGGGAACAGTTGAGCCAACAAGATTTGTTCCAGCTCCTCTCGGCGTAACGGGAATATTGTTCCTGTGAGCGTAGGCAAGTATGCCGCTTACCTCCTCGGTGCTTTTTACAAAAACAAGCGCAGAGGCTGTTCCCTTTAACCGTCCCAGCGTATCGCTTAAATACCTGTCGGGTATATCGGCAAAAACAATCCGCTTTTCGTCCGGTACAATGCTTTTAAGTACGTTAATATCCATATATCCCCCTGAAAATACCCCGTCGGAAATCGGCGGGGTATCTGTGTATTATCAGCCTGCAATCAGATCCTGATCCCAGCCCACCTTGATAAAGTATCCGCCGAATTTATCATTGAACACCTTTTCGGTTGCTTCGGTCTGGAATGCCTTTACTACCTTTTTGTAGGTTTCAGCCTTTGCAGGGTCCTTTAAATCCTCGGTGCGTGCGGCGATTATATTCCAGTAGTTTTCTTCGTCAAGAACGCTGTCCTTGTAAATTGCTTCCTCTGTCTTAAGACCGAAGTCAAGAGCGTAGTTGCCGTTTACGATTGCTGCTGTAACATCGTCAAGAACGGACGGGATTGTGTTTGCCTTCAATTCCTTTATTTCAATAGCTGTGTTGTACTTTTCGATATCGTCAAGGGTGGGGTTGAAGCCTGCGTCTGCCTTTAAGGTAATTATTCCTGCCGCCGCAAGTACCTTTATTGCACGTCCGCCGTTGGTAACATCGTCGGGAATTGCAACCACGTCGCCCTCTTTAAGCTCGGAAACAGACGAAATTTTGTTTGAATAGATATTCAGCGGAATAATAAAGGTAAAGCCGATATTCTGAATATTGTACTTGTACTGTTCAAGTTCGCTGTCGAGGTAGATTATGTGCTGGAATGCATTAAGGTCAATATCTCCGCTGTTGAGAGCGTTGTTGGGTGTAACGTAATCGGAGAACTGTACTATCTGTAAATCAATTCCCTGTTCCTTTAAGCTTTCCTGTGCAGGCTGCCATAAATCCTCGTAAATGCTGCCTACAACGCCGATTTTAACGGTAGTGGTTTCTGCGGACTTGTTATCCGATGAGCAGCCCGGAACTGCAAGTGCGATTGTTGCAAGTGAAAGTATAGATGCGATAATTCCTTTAAGTTTCATTTTATTTTCCTCCGTAATATCAATTATAATGTTAATGCTAATTTGTAATTTTCGTACATTGTCTTGCAGGAAGCGTCGAATTGCTCCCGCTCCTTTTCGTTGAGGTCAAGCTGAATTATTTCCCCAACGCCGTTTTTGTTAAGCACAGCGGGAACGCTTGCATATACGTCCTGCTGTCCGTATTTTCCGTTAAGCAGCACCGAAATGGGCAAAATTCTGTTTTCGTCTCCGAATACTGCCGTTACTACCTCGGCAATGGCTGCGCCTATGCCAAATTCCGTTGAGCCTTTTCCGCCGAGAATTATCCAGCCCCCTGATTTTCCTGCCGCTGCAAGGGCTTCAAGGTCAAGCTTTCCGTAGGTTTCGGGATATTCCTCCATAAGCTTGAATAGAGGCTTTCCTGCAATTGTTACCGTGGACCATGGTACCATTTGGCTTTCGCCGTGCTCGCCCAGTGCGTAGGCGTAAACCGATTTCTGGTCGATTCCCACCGCCTGTGCTATTGCCCGTCTTAATCTTGCGGAATCAAGGGTTGTGCTTGTTGAAAAAATCTTTTCCGCAGGCCAGTCAAGAACGTGCTGTATGTAATGTGTAACCACGTCGGCGGGATTTGAAATGTTGAGAATAATTCCCGAAAAGCCCGAGGTTTTAATGTTCTCCGTTACGTCCTTCATTATCTCAATGGTTTGTCGGAGAGTGTCCATTCTGGTCTGACCCTTGCTCATATCGGGCAATGGTCCTGCCGCAACAATGATAAGGTTAGCGTCCTTAGCGTCGGAATAATCTCCCGAGCGGACAATAACTCTTTTCCGAAGATAAACGGTTGCGTCGAACAAATCCAGTGCCTGTGCTTCCGCTTTCTTCTTGTCAATGTCGATATACACTATTTCCTCGGCAAGACCCTGTGAAATCAGCGCATAGCCTGCGTGAGAGCCAACGTGTCCCGCTCCGATTATAATGATTTTTCTTGTCTGAACTTCCATAGCCTCTCCTTAATGCCTGTTCTTCTTTACTACAAGATTGCCTGCAAGCTGAATTATGCTTACAAGAATGAACACAACGATTACCGTTACCCATGTTACGTCAATCATGTTGCGGTCGTGGCCGTATCTGATTGCGAAATCTCCAAGTCCGCCCGAGCCGACTGCGCCTGCCATTGCGGTAAGTCCCACAAGGCTGATTGCAGTGATTGTAGTGCCTCTTGCAATAGCGGCAACGCTTTCACGGAGATACACTCTGAAAATAATCTCGATTGGACTTGAACCCATTGAAAGAGCGGCTTCGATAAGTCCCTTGTCCGTTTCCGCAAGTGCGCTTTCCACCTGTCTTGAAAAGAATGGCACCGTTCCCATAACAAGAGGAACAATTGCGCCCTCTACGTTGATTGCCGTTCCCATAATCAGTCTTGACAGCGGTATTACCCAAGTGAGAAGAATAATAAAGGGGATTGAGCGGAAAAAGTTGATAAGCTTATCAAGAATCTGATAGATAATCTTGTTCTGAAGTATTCCGCCGGGCTTGGTGACGGTAATTACAATACCCAGAAAAAGTCCGATTACAAAGGCAATTGAGCCTGACCAGCCGACCATTACCAGCGTATCCACAATGGCCTGAAGAAATGCAGGCAGCTTATCCATTACATTTGGAATTATATTGTTAAGAAACTCTTCCATCTTTCACTACCTCCACTCCTACATTTTTTTCGATAAGATAATTGATTGCAGCTGTGATTTTGTCCCTGTCGCCGCTGATTATTGCCACCGTGCCGCCTATGGGAGAATTCTGCACAATTTCAATGTCGGCAAAAATAATATTCAGCGTAATTCCGAACTTTTGAGTTATGGTGGAAATAAGAGGCTCCGAGGTGTTCCTTTCAACATAGGAAAGCCGCACAATAAGCTCTCCCTCCTTTATTGCCGCAACGGGAGAGCCGTCCGCAATAAGCTCCTCAATTTTCTGAAGATTGGAGGTTGTTTTGATAAAATCCCGTGTAAGCTGTTCCTTTGGAGCGGCAAATACGGAGAAAACCTCTCCCTCTTCAACTACCTTTCCGTGGTCCATAACCGCAACCCGGTTGCAAATATCCTTTACAACCGCCATTTCGTGAGTGATTACCACTACCGTAATGCCAAGGGTTTCATTTACCTTTTTCAGCAGCTTTAAAATGGACTTTGTTGTCTGCGGGTCAAGAGCCGAGGTTGCCTCGTCGCAAAGGAGAATTTTCGGGTCGTTTGCCAGCGCTCTTGCAATTGCAACACGCTGTTTTTGTCCGCCCGAAAGCTGTCTTGGAAAAGCGTTTTCCTTTTCGGAAATGCCAACAAGCTCAAGCAGCTCGTGTACCTTGTCCTTTATCTGCTGTTTGGTAAGTCCGCTGCCCTTTAAGGGGTAAGCAACGTTTCCGAAAATCGTCCGTGATGGCATAAGATTGAAGTGCTGAAAAATCATTCCTATCTTTTTTCTTGAGCTTCGCAGCTCCTTTGGAGAAAGCTCTGTAAGCTCCTTGCCGTCAACCTTGACCGAGCCTGATGTGGGGCGTTCAAGAAGATTGATACATCGTACAAGGGTGGATTTTCCTGCGCCTGAAAATCCGATAATTCCGAAAATGTCCTTTTCGTTTATTGTAAGACTTACGTCCTGTACAGCATGGACTTCCTTTTCCGAAACCGTAAAGGTTTTGGTGATATTTTTTAGTTCTATCAAAGGAAATGCTCCTCTCTTTTCTATGTATTACCTGTCATATCTGAATAGTAGGTTTTTACCACAGACAATACTGTTTTATTTATATGGTGTACAGCCTGTTTCTTTATCTGCACATTCGGTTAAGGCTTAACAGCGCCGCAAGGACTATTTCCTTTTTACATTTCCTGTTCACTGTATCAGCTCCTTTCTTGCTGTGTCTATATTATAGCGCATTAGTAGGTTATTGTCTAATATGTGATATTTATATCAAGTTATAGATTTAAGCTATAACTGCACGGATAAAAAACGGTGTTCAGATAATTCCAAACGCCGTACTGCTTAATTATTCTCCGCTTTCAATTCCAAGATAAGCCTTGATTTCCTCGATATACATTTTCCCGATTGAGCTTAAAACCATATTTTTCTTTGTAATATAGCCTATTTCCATAACGCCGCCCTCGGAATCCCCTGTTTCAAAGGGCACTGCAACATAATCGTCCCCGTTAAGCTCCTCACAGATAATTCCCGAGCAAAGAGTATAGCCGTTAAGCCCTATCATCAGATTAAGCATTGTGGCTCTGTCGTTGGCTTTAATGGTGCGGATATATTCGTTGGTGCTTAGTATTTCCTCCGCAAAGTAAAAGGAGCTTGAATCCCCCTGCTCAAAAGATAGGCAAGGGTAATCCTTAAGCTGCTCAAAGGTGATTTTCTCCTGCTTTGCCAAGGGATGACCCGACCATAGATAAACGTATGGCTGACATTCCATAAGGTGATTGAACTGCAAATTGTTGGTGCGGAGCAGCTTGGTTATTGCCGCACGGTTGAAGTCGCTTAAATATAGAATACCGATTTCGCTTTTCAGATTGGCAACGTCAAGAATAACGTCCATTGTTTTTGTTTCACGGATTGCAAATTCGTACTGCGAGGTATCAAAGCCTTTTACCAGCTCCACAAAGGCCTTTACCGCAAAGGAATAGTGCTGGGTTGAAACGCCGAATTTCTTTTTCAAATTCTGACCCTTGCCGTATTTGCCCATTAACGCCTCGTACTGGGTGTAAACCTGCCTTGCGTACTGCAAAAATTCCGCCCCGTCACGGGTAAGAGAAACCCCTCTGCCGCTTCTGTAAAAAATGGTTATACCTATCTCCTTTTCAAGCTCCTGCATTGAATTTGTAAGGGAGGGCTGAGCTATATAAAGTATCTCGGCGGCTTTGTTGAGAGAGCCGCATTCGGAAATTGTGATTGCGTAATGCAATTGCTGCAATGTCATAATCTCACCTCGTACCTATTATATAGTATATTCCGCAAGCAGTCAAGAATTATATAGGTAAAAGCTATAACACACTATATTTTTCCCGTATTAACCAACTGTGCAAAAGCCATTGACTTTTTCCTACTATTTTACTATAATATCAGTATAATCACAGCAGGAAGGAATAAAAATGATAAACAAGGACAGGCTTTTAAGCCTATTTACGGAATTTGTTTCAATCGACAATTCCTCGCTTAGCGAAAAAGTTCTTTGCGACAGGCTGAAGGAAAAGCTTTCACAGCTTGGCATAAGCTTTTACGAGGATGATGCCGCAAAAAAAATCAACGGAACTGCAGGCAATATTTACGCCTATATTGAGGGAGAAAAAAAGCTTGCTCCCATTCTCCTTTCAGCGCACACCGACTCGGTTGAGCCTGCAAAAAGCAAACAGGCTGTTGTTCACGCTGACGGCACAATTACCTCCGACGGAAAAACAGTACTTGGGGCAGACGATATTTCGGGAATTTGCGCTATTATAGAGGCACTTACCTCGATAAAAGAATCGGGCGCTGCTCACAGACCCATTGAGCTTTTGTTTGACCCGGCGGAGGAGGTTTACTGCAAGGGTATTCAGCAGTTCGACTTTTCCGTCCTCAAATCAAAAGAGGCGTACATTTTCGATTTAAGCGGAGAAGTTGGATCAGCCGCTTATCAGGCACCCTCAATAGTTTCCTTTACAGCGGTACTTCACGGCTGTGCCGCCCATGCCGCTTTCTCCCCCGAAAAAGGCGTTCACGCAATAAAAGCGGCGGCGGAAGCCATAAGCAACATCAAATGCGGCAAGGTTGAGGACACAACGGTTAACGTTGGAACAATAAAGGGCGGCTCTGCGGACAGTGTGGTTGCTGAAAGCTGCATTATTACGGGAGAAGTAAGAAGCTTTGAGGACGCAAGCGCAAGAAAACAGCTTAAAAAAATAAAAACTATTTTTGAAAGCACCGCCGAAAAATTCGGCGCAAGGGTTGATTTTTCCACCGAAACCCTTTGTCTTGCCTACAAGGTCGAGCCAACGGAAAAAGTGGCGGAGAGGTTTAAGGAAGTATGCCGCAAACTTGGATTAAGCGGAGAGCTTACAGTAACCTATGGCGGCAGCGACAACAACCACTTTTTCCACCACGGAATAAAGGGAATTGTGGTTGCCTCGGGAATGAACAACTGCCATTCCTGCAAGGAATACACAAGCGTTTCGGAGCTTGAAAAAGCGGCGAAAATTGCAGAGGCATTGATTTTATCCGATAAATGAAAGGAGAAAATATGACGGTAGCTTATGATTTTGTACTTGAACTTAAAAAGGCGGTAAAGGATTTTTCGGGAGTGTATCTCCATTTCCACGACGGCTGCGGCGGACAGTATTTTGAGCTTGAGGATACAAGCGAGGAGCTGAAAACCTTCATAGCCGATTATCTTGGCAAGAGGAATATAGGCGTTGAGTTCCGTGAGGATAATCTGATTTTTACACTGCGCTGATGTGAAAAAGACGGATTAAAAAAATGAATTTAGCAATCCGAGAATACATGCCTAAAAAGGCTGTTATAGTTTCTGAACAAAATAAGCAGGACTTACATTCAAGCCCTGCTTTATTTATTCGTTTTCAGAGTGCATAATGCTGTTATGCACCTCTGCGATTTTATCCTTTATATTAAGGAATGCGTCAACAAGCACCGGGTCAAAATCGCTGCCTCTTGCCTCCTGAATCCTGTCAAAGCATTCGTCAAGGGGCATTGCTTCACGATAACAGCGTTCCTCCGACAATGCGTCAAAAACGTCGGCAATGGACATTATTCTTGCAGAAAGAGGAATTTCAACGTTTTTTCTGCCCATGGGATAGCCCTTTCCGTTCCATTTTTCGTGATGAAAAACCGCAACCTCATACGCCATTTTTTTGAAGTTTTCATCGGAAATTTTGGAGAAGGTCTTTTTGATTATTTCTCCGCCTCGCTGTGCGTGGCTCTTCATTATTTTGTATTCGCTTTCGGTAAGGTCGCTTTTCTTTTTCAGAATACTGTCGGGAATTGCTATCTTTCCTATATCGTGAAGAGGCGCAACAGTGGTAATGCAGTTTACGAAAT
>JBJERI010000212.1:0-8167 GCA_051882195.1 Ruminiclostridium sp.
CTGCAACGCAGGACAACCTGCTCCATAACCTCGTGTTTAATATATAGACTGCGAGTTTTCTCCCATACTACGATTTCGATAAATGTTTTCGGTCGGGGAAATTTCTCTGCGTACTGTCTGCGCAGCAGCTCCCACATTTCCCACGCCTCTGCGTCAATCTCCCTTGCGAGTTCATCAAATCTGTTACCGGCAAGGTCAATCATTATGACGTCTGGGTGATTTTCTTTCATATATTTCTGCCATTCGGCTCCAAAACGTCCTATCGTTTCCGCATTATCCATAAAAAATCCTTTCATTTCTGATTGCGTGACGGTCGTGACGATGGTGACGATAAAATAGACACCACCCCTACCCTCAAAAGTATCGTCACGACCGTCACCACCGTCACACTAAAGCGGTTTCTTCAGCTGAAAAGTAACGGCTCTGCCGTTATGAGTGCGGGTGTTAGCATATTCTATACCATAATCGTTCAGCAGCTTATTACAAATCTCATTATTATGACTTAGCTGCTCCCTTTTAATTATATCTTCAAGAACCCCTTTATAAATGCGTTCGGGAACTCAAAGCTCTTCTGTCCCGCCTCAAACTCAACCTTGATAAACTTATCATCAAGCCGTATAACAACACCTTCCCCGAACTTCTTATGCGAAACAGTTACACCAACTTTAACCGCAGATAAATCCATTTCGGGTTCAGGATCTTTTGCCTTTTCAACCTTTGACTGTTCTGCAACAGGAGATTTAACGCCGTATTGAGATGTAACAGGACTTGGCTTTGTTGTTGCAACATGCTTAGGCTCCGGCTGCTCCTTTTCTATGATTATTTCTTCCTCGGAAGTATTTTCACTCCTATCGTTCTGACTTACTGTCATAGTAGCCTGCTGGTTGTAGAACAGCTTTTCGTATTCCTCACGTCTGAGAACAGTATCCCAACCGCCAACCTCGTCATCCTTGTGTCTGTTTATTCCTGTATATGAAAGGCTTGCGTCCTCATAACGCTTGAACTTGAAAATAGCGTCGTTCATAAGACTTGCATTAAAAACACCGATTGAGCACAACAGCTCAAAGTCCTTAACATTAAGACCTGTAACCTTTTTGAAAAGACCCGGTTCAAGCTGAGTAATAACATCCCTCAGACAGTGCTCACGATAGTCTGTAAGGTACATAAATACAGGCACTCTTGTGGCAAACTTTATTAGCTTTTCCTGTATCATTTTACGTTTGGACTTATATTCTTTTTCTTCATCAGAAAGCTCTTTCTTCTGCTTTTCTGTTAGTTTTTCAGTACCTTCTTTTTTAGCCTTTTTTACAGCCTCAGACTTGTTGATAATAGTTTCAATATCATGATTAAGATTACGGAAGCCTTCAATACTTTCAAGAGCTTTCAACGCCTCAGGATTGTTTATGAGCCTGTTGAGGGTATCGTTATCAACATTTACAAGAAGCGCAGACTCCCAGCGTTTTGCAAGAAGCGTTGCAGATGTACCTGCCATTGCAATATCAAGAATATCCTGGGCGTTGATCGCCTTCATCGTTGAGCCGTCGTAGGCAAGCACAGGCAGAAAGCTAATAAACTCAGCAACCTTCTTTTCGGGGTTGGTTTCATCAACATTCAGTCGGCAGGAATAATCGGAAATCTGACGTAATGCTCTGTCAAGGGCAAAATCGAAAACGTAGCATTCCTGCTTCATTATCTCACTGTCGCCGTTTTCATTCTGAACAGTCCAGGGTGACTGAACTCTGAATGCAGCCTGAAAGTACGTTTCAGGGCTTTTCAGATTACGAAGCATAAATATGCCTGTCCAGGGCTTTATTGTAACGCCGGTAGTCAGCTTGCCGCAGGACAGCGTAATTGTCTTTGTTTCAAGGGGATTGCCCATAGAGCTTATAACAGGGCGAACAGCGTCAATACCTATACCCGCCTTTGTTCCTGCACATATATTTATCTTGTAATCGTGATAAAATGTGTTCTGCTTCTGCTGCAAGAGGTTATACATAGCAAAACAGGAAGATACATTCGGCAGAAACCACAGCGTATGGGTAAGAACATTGAGAAGTCTTGTGTCGGAATAGGGCATAGGCGGACGGTTATTCTGTCCCAGCTTCAAATCGTCTATGCTTGAGGGCAGATATGCGCCTCGGATAAGATCAAGCCATTTCTGCACCTCGTTCTCATACACAAATGTTGCTTCCTCGCCCTTACCTTTTGCAGAAAAGAATACATTAAGGTCGAATTCGTCAAATTCACCCTGCTGCGCGATTTGACGTATGCTTTCCGGGATTTTATAGGTCATCATAACCATTCTCGGCAGCGACAGATAGGGATTACCCGAGCCTACCCAACTATTCTTAGCCCGCTGTTCATCGGAATAAGTCCAGTTATAAATCTGGTCCTCAATAAATTCTCCGCTGTTTATTGCACGAAAAGGCGTTCCCGACAAAAACAGATAATAGGCTGTTGTTATGGGCAGGAAGCTTTCGTTATAGGCATTTCCTGCCTCCTCCGCCTGATATTTTTCCATATCAAAGTCAGCGTAGGCTTCGTCATCGGGGTTTTCAAACAGCTTCTTTGCGTTTTCTCTCCAAGCACCGAAATGATACTCGTCGAAAATTACAATATCCCAGTTTGTTGTATGTATAAACTCATTTTTAGCCTTAATGCCGCCGTTTTCATTAGTGCCCAGCAAGTCCTGGAATGAGCCAAAAACTACAACAGGCTTCGATTTATCGGCATTATTATATGCCTTATCAATATCAATTTTATTATTATGAGCGTCCTTGTTGGAGATAAACTGCCAGCCGTCATAATTAACATGAGTCTGTAAATCCTCATACCAGGCAGACTCAACCGCAGGCTTAAAGGTAAGCACAAGAATACGCTTAAAGTCCATTTTCCTGCACAGCTCATAGGAAGCAAAGGTTTTACCAAAGCGCATTTTCGCATTCCAAAGGAACTTAGGCGCTCTGCCGGGCTCGTCCTCTTTTGCGCTTTTGTAGTAGTCCATTGTACGCTGGACTGCAACGTACTGTTCGGGACGCATTTTGAAATCAGCAGTACGGCGTGTATTTGTAATCTCCCCTGTTCGCAGTTCACGAATAGCGGCTTTTACATCGTCAACACCGCAATTAAACCACTCGTTTCTGTCCTCGCCCTCGTTAAGCTGACGGAAACCGTTTCTTTTAAGGATTGCATGAACATCGTGGTCGGTAAAGCAAGAACCGTCGGAACACATTGCAGATTCTTTCAGCAGGATTGTATATGGTACGCCGCTTGTATGGAGCTGTTCCTTTATACGAACTGCGGCGTCACGCTCTGTATAGCCTACCTTTATATATCCTTCATGAGATACTACGCCGATAAGCTTATAGGCATAAATTGTAGGGGTAATCTCGGGGCGCTCATTTACATATTTTTCAAATGCATCAGCCATTGTTGTCACCGCCTATATTGCATATTCTTGAATCAATATAATTCCACTCATCGGATGTAATATTCCACATATCACAAAGCTGAGCATCAGTATATATGCCAGAATAATTTTTTAAATCCGGTATGAAACAAAAATTCTTTTTTGTAACATCTTGTGACACTACAGTCTGAAGTAGTAAAAATCTAACCGTTTTCGTAAATATATAGCTTCTATACGATAATACCTCTTCTTCGGTTTCAAAATCACCGAGAATAATAAAAGATTCTGTACAGCATTCCCCAGGTTTAGCTATACGGGTGTTTCCCTCATAGTAAAAAGATACAGGTTTAGAAAAATCTGTTTGCCCTGCAATAGGTGCTTTAGGTGCTAAAAATTTCCACTTATCTAAATATCCTCTACTATTGTCCACATCCTTTGGATTTGCATATTTCAGTCCAATTCGCTGTATAAACCAACACGGAATACCATTTTCTGTTGGTTCGTAATTGGTAGGTAATCCAAATGGTTTTCTTGATGATACTTTATCACTTAAAAAAGATTTTGCGTTTTGTGTTATTTTGTTTATTATTTCAACAGCCATATTTTGACGAACAAAAAACTCATATTCATCAAGATAACGTTTTCTTGTAGTTGAATTTTCTTTATTATAATTGGTTATTTCGCAAATTCCGTTATAATCCCGTTCCCATAAGAAGTAGCAAGCGCCTCCAGCAAGGTCTACTCCTGGAAATATATCTTTAAAGTTTTCATAATCAACCAATTTGCAGATTCTTTTATCTGAAAGCATTTCTTTTCTAAAATCATCCAAACCTTTACCGCCACTAAACCAGCGCGATGGTATAATCATAGAGATATAACGTGGTTTCATTTTCTTTGCCATATTTACAAAATGTTGATATATTGGTTTTGCGCTTTTCCCGTTTCCGCCGTCACTTAGCTGATAGGGAGGGTTTGAAATAATAACATCAAACTTCATACCAAAAATCTCCTCGGGCTTTACTGTATGTATCCATTCGTAAGCGTGAGTTTCAAGCTCTTCGCCACGCTCGTACTGGCTCTCTGCTGCACCACAAAAAACACATTTCCCCTTATCCCATTTATGATTTATACGCCGAAAACGAATGTTGCCCTCTGCGTTATCAAAACGAGTTACAGAAAAATCACTGTTCGGATACTTACTGCAATATACGCCTCGGCGTGACAGCAGACTTGTAAGCTCGGTAATTGCAATACCGTAAAGCTGTTTATGGAAGATATGGTCGATACGTTCCTGCAAATCGGGAATTTGCGGTTCAAGTCCCTTTATTAGCCTTTTGGCTATTTCACGCAGGAATACCCCTGTTTTTGTTGCAGGGTCAAGGAAGGTAGTATCAGGGTTGCTGAAAAGCTCCTGCGGAAGCATATCCAGCATCTGATTTACCACCTCGGGCGGTGTGAAAACCTCATCGTTGGAAAGGTTTGCAAGACACGAAAGCACATCAGGGTTATAAACCTTGTCAAAAAGTCCCTCAGCCATTTTCCCAAATCCTCCTGTAATTGCAGACATATTTTCTCAGAAACACGCCTTCATCGCTGTTTTCCTCGTTAAATGATAACTGCTCATTTTTCTTGTCGTTATCCTGATTCAGCAGCTGGTCGAAAGTGTAATCGCTGCGCTGAATATTAAAACCTGTAATAAATGCCCATTCGGAAAAGACAATCGGCTCCTCCTTGTCCTTACCGTTTTCATCAACACATTTCAGCGTTAAGGCATTTCCGCACACGATATTACGGGAAAGAATGTAGCGGATAGACTTATGCGTATCTTCGTTACATTCCTTTTTGCATACAGATTTGTACTGTTTCGCCCATATTTTATAAAGGCGTTCCCGACAAGCCTCCACATTATCAGCCATTATATCAACGCCGTAAAGACTGCTGACGGCTAAAAGGGAGTTCTTCTCGTAATCGAGGGGACTTTTTTTATATTTATTTTTAACTATGGCAAGCTTGCGTTCTAGGATTTCAGCAAGGAAATTCCCATTTCCGCATGCCGGCTCAAGGAAACGGCTGTCGATACGCTCGGTTTCCTGCAAAACGAGGTCGCACATGGACTTTACTTCACGCTCGGCGGTAAAAACCTCGCCGTAGTCGGATACACGTTGTTTGGATTTTACTTGATTGTTCATAACATCACCTTATAGAATAATTTTCTACTTTATTGCAACAAATTCCCTTATAGTTCTATAATTATACCATAAAATAGAATTATATTCAATATTATTATAAAAATTTTATTCTGGGGGATATTATGGATAAACCCTTCGATTTTGGGCTGCTATTAAAAGAAGAACGGAAAAAGAAAAAAATTACGCAAAAGCAATTGTCGTCAATACTTGGTGTTACAGTCACAGCAATCAGCAAATATGAATGTGGTACAGCATATCCGACGTTTGAATCAATGCAGACTCTTGCTAAAACATTTAATGTATCATTGGATTATCTTTACGGTAACGAGAAATCATCATCAATATCCACAGTTGGTCTTACACCGGAGCAGTCACAATTGTTAAGAAAACTATCAGACACGTTTAGAACCAGAAACAGTGCTTATAACAAAAAAATGACCGAAGAGCAATATGCGCTCATCGGCCATATTATGGAAGAATTTGTGAAATAAAAGAAATCCACAAGCGTTTCATACAGAACACCTGTGGATTTATATATATTATTTCAATTTGTAGCTGACTATCTCATCCAACCCGCACAGCACAACCCTACCATCACTCTTCGCCGCTTCGTCAACAATCCTTTCATCAAATCCCGACTCGGAGAAAAGGTAGTAATAGAACTCAGCCTTATCCTTATAATTCGACAGCTTAGCGGCGGTATCAAGATACTCGGAATATCTGAAGGGCTTGGCCTTGAATTTACACTCGCCCACAAGATACTTGTCCGCTTGCTTGGAAACTGCCAGCAGGTCGATTTCGGTATCGGCAAGCCCGGTCTGATTTTCCTTTCGTCTGACGGTAGTTTTACCCCACCATCTGCCCATTTTGGCATATCTGAAGGGCAGTTCTCCTGCCTTTTGAAGCTCTCTCACATATTCCCGACAAATAGCCTCAAATGGCATTGCCGCAAATTCGTGTAGCTGCGGCTCAATGGAATACTTATATACTCCGTCAACATCTCCGTCTTCGAGCTCGGAAATATTTGTAAAAACGAATGCGTACCAGAAGCGGAAGAAATTATCTGTTATGCAGTACAGCCCTTTGTTTGTGTTTGCTTTTCCTTTATCGCTCTCCGAAATGGAGAATTCACGCTTAACTATGCCGAGTTCAATAAGATTCTTCAGATACACGCTGGTTTTCGAGGTGTCCTCAACAAGGGATTTTATGCTTATATCATTCAGCTTTGTATTCCCAAGAGCCACAGCCTCGATAATGGAGTTATAAACGGGCGTTTCACGCAGCTCCTGCCTTAAAAGAAACTCAACCTCGCTGTAAAGAGTGCTGCCTTTTGAGAGAATGATCTTTTTAATGTTTTCTTCGAGGGATTTTGAGCAGTCGAACTGCTTCAGGTAATGGGGAATGCCGCCAAGAATGGAGTAAGCGATTACCTTGTCCCTTGCTGAATAATCGGGGAAGAATTTTACTGCATCGTAAAAGCCCATTTCGGTCATTTTGTAGATGCCTGTTGCACGTCCGTAGAGAGGATTTTTCTCTGCTAACAGCTCCTTTTCGATAAAGCTCATTGCACTGCCGCAAAGGATAAGCATTATGTTTTCATCTTTCAGAAGCTCGTCCCACAAGTTCTGCAATATGGAGGGAATACTCTCGTTGCCCTTGCACATATACGGGAATTCGTCGATTACGACCAGCTTTTTCTTATCGCCGTAGGGCAGCTCGCCTATACTGCGGAAAGCCTTTTCCCAGTCGGAAAACACTGATATATATGCACTTGCCGGTATATTCTCCTTGAGCAACTTTTCGGAAAAGCTCTTTAGCTGCAGCTTATCGTTGCATTCACGGCAGGAGAAAAACAGGTGCGGTTTTCCTGCGCAGAATTGTCGTAATGTTTCGGTTTTGCCGACACGTCTTCTTCCATACAGTACAATCAGCTCCCCTTTGTTGCTGTTATATCGTTCTTCTAAAAAGCTCAGCTCGTCTTCTCTTCCAATAAACATACACTCGCCTCGTTAATCTAATCGTGATTTAGTAAATTGTGATTTGAATATATTATACCCCGTTTTAATGAAAAAATCAAGGGGATAATCACAATTTTTAGTAAACATAATGGTGTTTTTCTCATTGCAACACTCCCCATAACTCCACCTACACCCTCATACTCAATACACTCGCAATACACAGCTGAAAGAAAAATGGCTTTACCAAAGCCTTTTTCCGTCAATCCAGTTGCGGTTGAAGAAGCTAACACGTAAGCATTTAACTCAACAAAATACAAAATAAGGCGGTCGCTTTTCAGCAACCGCCTCAGCTTGTCGAAAAAGCCATATTAAAAGTTTAGGTCAAGCCTTTTCAAAGGCTTGCGGGTTTTTAGGGCAGAGCCCTAAATCGGCTTCCGCAGAAGCCGAAATTCCCCAATATAAAGCGATTTTTTGCAAGGGTTTGGGACGCTTTTTTCAAGAAAAAAGCGTCCCAAGAGTGAGTAATTTTCACAACAAAATCCTCGAAAAAGGGTGCTCTGTGGAATTGCTTAGCAATTCCACTCTTGGCACGTTTTTCGACGGACTGAGGC
>JBJERI010000213.1:0-8142 GCA_051882195.1 Ruminiclostridium sp.
ATTTTTGCAGGGGTTTGGGGGAGATTTTTCAAGAAAAAATCTCCCCCAAGAGTGAAAAATTTACACAACATAATTCTCGAAAAACGTGCCAGTGGCACGTTTTTCGACGGACTGAGACCTGATTTTTTTCAGGTCTTTTCTTTATACGCCACAAACCTATAATGTGGCATATTCACTCCTCTGAAATGCTTTACCCAGCCATCCTCTTTTTTCATTCCGTTTCTGACAGCCACATTCTGCGACGGCAGATTGGTATCTCTTATTATAGAGCAAACCTCCTCCGCATTCAGCGTTTCAAAGGCGTATTTTTTACAGCTAATTGCCGCTTCCGCAGCATAGCCCCTGTGCCAGTGCCGCCGCTCAAACAGATAGCCTATTTCAAGGACCTCCCTATCCTTCCATGGCTGCATTGTAAGTCCGCACTGCCCTATCATTTCCCCCGTTTCCTTAAGGATAACCGCCCACAAGCCAAAGCCGTACCTTTCATATCGTGCAAGCTGTCTGTCCAGCCATTCCTGCACTTCCCTGTCAGTGTAAGCCCCCTCGTAAGCGTACATTGTTTCATTGTCCTGCATTATTCTGCAAAGGGCGCTGAAATCCTCATTTGTCATTTCACGGAGATAAAGCCTTTCCGTTTCAAGTATTATTTTATTCATATACAAATTCCCATAAAAATCAGTACAACCATTACAAGTCCCACCCAGATAAGGGGATTTGCAAGGAGTATTGCCGCTTTCTTTTTTCCGCTTATTATGCTGAAATTGTTGTGCAGCTTAAACATTCCGCTGACAATCATAACAGCCACCGCCGCAAGTCCAAGCCAGAAGGCTGCGTCAAGGACAAAGTCCAGTTCAAACATAAACCGGTCAATAAACTTATCCGTATCTGTTGGCAGTATGGAGTCGCTTTTGAACTTTGGAACAACGTCCGACAGGCATACAAGCAGATTGTTTATAACGTGGAGCAGTATTGGAGTCAGCAGCGAGTTGCTCCTTACTGCCGCAACCGCAAGGAAAACGCCCACAATTGCCGCATAGGCAAACTGGTCGAAATTGCCGTGGTACGCTCCGAAGCAGGCGGCGGAAATAATTACCGCAAGCCAGTCCCCGTATTTCCACATAGGCTTTAGCAGCAGATGTCGGAAAATAATTTCCTCGCACACAGGACCTATAACGCACACAAAAACAATGTAGATTATTGATTGTGCAAGGTCGGCTTCGGGCTTTACATTTTGAAGCGCCTCAGGAATTTCTCCCGTGCCGAAAAGCTTGTCAAGCAGGTCTGCAATAAAAACAGTAATGTACGAGCCTATTGTGCCCATTGACAGCATTGCGGGGAAAATTATTATGCCCTCCCACTTCATTTTCCGATAGGAGCGGTCACGGTAATTTTCCTTAAGCTCCTTTTTGAAAAGCAATGACAATGAAACAATGGGAAACAGATAAACGCATACGTCGTTAAGCAGCCATTTTGCCACATAAGCAAAGGTGTCGTTTATTGACGCAAGCCGCCCGATTCCGAGAAAAGCCATTACATAAATAAGCAGCACCGAAACCACAATGTCGTTAAGCCCCATAAGGCAGACTGCGCCGCCGATTTTTCGGCAGAAGCCCTTGTAATCCTCAAGGGCTTTCTGTTTCTCATAGCTGTCGGTTACAATTTCAGCGTTAATGTTTATTTTTTCGTTCACGTTACCTCCGTCAGCTGAATAGGCTGTAAATTCCCGTGGGAATAAGGTTAAACAGGAATGTGTCAATTACAAGCAGCAGAGAGATTATAACAGGCACTCTGCTTATGAAAATCAGCGCCTTTTTTCCTCCGCTGATTTCGTTCCATACGGGAGTTATTTTGTACCGCTTTATTCTCTTTATTTTGATTACCGCAAGAATAACCCCTACCGCCGCAATAATCAGCGCCGTTATAACAAAAATTGCGAATATGGTAACCACAATTCCGTCTTCGGGAGGGATTTCACTTTCGTTAAGTCCCGAAAGAGCGTATTTCTGCACAGCGTCCGTTGACATAAACAGCAGGATAAAGCCCGAAATGCTGTTTACCATGGCGTGAATTACCGTTGAGGCGAAAATCGAGCCTGTGGCATAGGTTATGTAGGCAAGGCAGATACCTAAAACTGCGGTGTAGAAAAGCTGCGAGAAATTGCCGTGGAAAATGCCGAAGGAAATGCCGCTTACAAGTATGGCAATACCGTTTCCGTAAGGCTTAAGGGAGTGGAAAACCACTCCTCTGAACACAAATTCCTCCGTTATAGGCGCAACCACCACCAGCACAAACATAAGGAACAATGCCGAGGGAAAGTTTGGCGGAGTAAGTGCTGCGTTGGCGGTATTGAAGGATTCTCCCAAATCAGTATTTGCGGTTATAATATATGAAACTACAATGGTGAGAATGTTTACGAACATTCCCATACCGTAAATTGCGGGGAAATTTCCCACCGCCTTTGCGAAATGCTTTGGCTTTGCGTAAAGCGTTTTCAGCTTATCCTTTTTGAAAAAGCCCATCATTGCCGCTCCGATAAAGCAGGGTGCAAACTGCAAAAACAGGGTTGAAACCACAAAGCGCAGAATAAACAAAAGGGTTGCGTCCGCAATCTGCACATAGTCGTAGATAAGCTGAATAGCCACCGACCCAAAGGCTCTGAGCAGCAGCATTACCGCAAAGAAAAACCCCAGTCTGAAGCAGGTGCGCTTATATTCGGGAACAAGGCTCCGGGGCTCTGTTATTATCGTTTCTTCCATAGTTGCTCCTTTTTTCTTCCTTATTTTTTCTTGTGCTGCTTGTTTTTCTCCCAGTTTTCGATTACTCTTGTTTCCGCCCGCTCGATTACAAGGCTGTCGGGGGGAACGTCCCTTGTGATTGTTGAGCCTGCTCCCGTGGTTGCGTTTTCGCCAACGTTTACAGGAGCAACAAGGTTTGTGTTGCAGCCGATAAAGGCATAATCTCCTACATTTATGTGGTACTTGTTTATTCCGTCATAGTTTGCGGTAACGCAGCCGCAGCCGAAATTTACTCCTCTGCCAACTGTGCAGTCCCCAAGATAAGTCAGATGAGCAACGCAGGTGTTTATGCCGATTTCGGCGTTTTTCAGCTCCACAAAGTCTCCGATTTTTACTCCCTCGTGAAGATGAGTATTCGGTCTTAGCTGAACAAAAGGACCTGCCTTTACATTGTTTTCGGTAATGGAATCGAAAGCCTGCACGTTGTTTAATTCGTTATTATCCCCGATTGTGCAGTTTTCAATAAGTGAGTTTGGACCTATTTTGCAGCCCTTTCCTATCACGGTTTTGCCGCCGATTATGGTATTGGGGAGAATTACCGTGTCCTGCCCGATTACAGCGTCCTTGCCGATAATAATTCCGTCTGTGCAAGGAAATTCAACACCGTTGTCAAGGTGCTTTTCAATAATATTCATTCTTGCCTTTGTGTTAAGGTCAAGGAGATTTTTTCTGCTGTTTGCGCCAAGGACGATTTCAGGATTTTCTGCGGTAAAAGCACCTGCTCTGCCGCCGTCCTCTCTGATTATTGAAACCGTATCCGTAAGGTAAAGCTCTCCGCTTGCGTTAAGAGGAGTTACCTTTGGAAGCGCCTCTGCAAGAGCCTTTCCCTTAAACCAGTAAGCCCCCGAATTTATCTCATTTATCTGCGCCTGCTCGGGATTGCAGTCCTTTTGCTCCACAATTGAAAGCAGCTCCCCCTCAGCGCCCCTTACAATTCTGCCGTAGCCTGTGGGGCTGTCGATTTTAGCGGTAATTACCGTAACGCTGTTACCCTTTTCCTTATGAAAAACAAGAGCCTTTGAGATAGTTTCGGAGTCCATAAAGGGAGCGTCGCCGCAAAGGACAAGGACGTTTTCGGCGTTATTGTAAATTTCCGCCGCCTGCATTACCGCATGAGCAGTGCCCTTGCGCTCCCTTTGCAGAAAGGTTTTGTAATTGCCCCTTTTTGCAAGATAATCGGAAACAAGCTCTGCGCCGTTGCCGATAACAACGCCTGTATTTTCAATTCCTGCCTTTTCGGTGCTGTCCAGCACCCAGCCCAGCATTGGCTCGGAAAGCACCTCCATAAGCACCTTTGGCTTTGATGATTTCATTCTTTTGCCGTCCCCTGCGGCAAGTATAATTGCTGATGTATCCATATATGTTTTCCTTTCGGTTAGTTTGTCATAGCGCTATCATATATTTTCGCATATTTTCGCAATAATTTCAATAGGAAATGCAAAATTTGCGGCAAAAAGGGGAAAATATTGCTTTTGGACAAGGTTTGTGGTATTATGTACTTATATAATTATATGAAAGGCAAGTCATAATATGGCAGAAAATATAAACGAAAAAATTGCAGAAATAAAAAAGCTTGCAAAGGAATACAGTCTGTCTGCTCTCCGTGATAAAATGAGGGCGGCGCTGTCTGACGAAATACCCCTTTATACCTTTGCCGCCTGCTTTAAAGCCGCAGAGGAGACGCTGGGCATAACCCCCTTCGACGAGCAGTTAAGGGCGGCAAACGCTCTTTATAACGGCAAAATCGTTGAAATGGCAACAGGCGAGGGCAAAACCTTAGCCGCAGCTTTTGCCGCCTGTGCAAAGGCTGTTTCGGGACAGAGAACCCACATTCTCACCTTTAACGATTACCTTGCAAAGCGTGATACAAGCTGGATGAAGCCTGTTTACGACAGCGTAGGCGTTACCCTTGCCTGCATTACGGAAGCCACTCCCAGAGAACAGCGCAAGGAGCTTTACAAGGCTGACGTGCTTTACACCACGGTAAAGGAATGCGGTTTTGACTTCCTGCGTGACTTTGTGGCGAAATCAGAGGAAGAAACCGTACAGCAGCCCTTTATGTTTGCAATCGCAGACGAGGCGGACTCGCTGCTTATTGACGAGGCGAGAATACCCCTTGTTGTGGCAGGAAGCGTTGCGGTTAAGCCCGACAAGGAAATGCCCATAGTAATGGACTTTGTAAAAAGCCTTACCGAAAAGGAATATTCACTCAGTGACATTACAAGAACCGCTTATCTTACCGACAGGGGCGCCGAAAAAGCGGAAAACCATTTCAAAATCGACAACATTTACGATGAGGAAAACGCAGAGCTGCTTGTAAAAATAAACGAGTGTCTTAAGGCGAATTTTCTCCTTGCAGAGGACAAGGACTATATTGTCAAGGAGGGCGAAATACAGCTTATTGACGAGTTTACAGGCAGAGTAGCCAAAAACAGGCATTACCCCGGAGCACTGCAAACCGCCGTTGAGGTTAAGCACGGCATTACTCCCACCGCAAGGGGCACAATAATGGGCACAATCCCCATTCAGTTCCTTATGCGCCGCTATCCTCAGCTTGCAGGAATGACAGGCACTGCCGCCGCAGCCAAAGAGGAATTTTATCAGCTTTACGGACTGGAACCCGAAATAATTCCGCCCCACGTTCCCTCCGCAAGAAACGATCTTCCTATGGCGGTTTATTACGACAAAAACGCAAAATACAGCGCTGTTGCTGCCGCAATAGAGGAAGCCCACTCCAAAAATCAGCCTGTCCTTGCAGGAACGCCAAGCATTGCCGAAAGCGAAATGCTGGCGGAAATGTTAAAGGCAAAGGGCATTGACTGCAATGTGCTCAACGCCAAAAACGATGAAATGGAAGCGGAAATAATCAAGGACGCAGGACTGCCGGGAGCAGTTACCATTTCCACCAATATGGCAGGACGAGGTGTTGACATAAAGCTTGGAGGCGCTGATGAAAAGCGCCGTGACGATGCGGTAAGGGCAGGCGGACTTTTTGCGGTAAGCACCTTCCTTGCGGAAAGCTCCCGTATAAACAATCAGCTCAAAGGCAGAGCAGGCAGACAGGGGGATATAGGAAAATCACAGGTGTTTGTTTCCCTTGACGAGCAGATTATGGAGAACTGCGAGCTGAAAAACCTTGTTCCCTCAAGGCATTATCCCGAGCCAACCGCAGAGCAGCTTACGGACAAGGTTCTGCTCCGCGAGGTGGAGCGTGTTCAGCGTATTTCAGAGGGCAATTCCCTTGACGAGCGCAAGCGGCTTATGAAATTCACAATGATAGGCGAAAAGCACAGGGACGCCGCTTTTTCCGCAAGAAAACGCTATATGAGCGGAAAAACCGTTCCTCATATATGGAAAGACAATCTGCCCGAAGAGTATAACGCCGCCGTGAAAAAATTCGGCGAAACGGAAACGGAGCGCCTTGAACGTGACATTACGGTGCAGGCAATAAACGATTTCTGGACGGAATATCTTGAATTTACCTCGTCACTTCGAGAGGGCATACACCTTATGGCGGTGGGCGGCAAAAGTCCAGCGGAGGAATACAACATTTCCTGCGAGGAATATTTTGACGGAATGGAGGACGCTCTTACCGAAGACGTGTGCAATAAGCTTAATGATGTGCTGCTGTGCGATAAGGCCGCTGATTACCGCATAAACGCTCCTACGGAAATATGGACATATCTCCTTGAGGATACGGGGGACGAGCTTAAGCGCAGACGGGTTATCGAGGCGGTTTTGTCCGATGAAATAAGGCTTTGCGACGACGATATTGACGATGACGACGACAATGCCGATGAAGAGGAACAGACGGACAATGAAACCGAAAATACTGCCGAAAAGAAAGGCTTTTTCGCTAAGCTTTTCGGTAAAAAGAAGTGAGATTGCCATAAATTTCCTTGACATAACCTGTCTTTTAAGTTATAATTAACAGTAAGAATATAAGGATATAAGTTTGCACGGGAGGAGATTTCAGATGTCTGCTATTCAATCGGCAAGCACGGTTTCAACAGTTCACAGCACAAGCGGAACAGGCAAATCCGCAAAAAAGGTTTCCCGAAGCGAAAGCAAGGCGGTTGAAAGAGAAGGGCGCTTTGACCGCAGTCAGATAAACGCAGCTCCCGAGCCCGAAAACAAAATTGATTCCGCCGAAACTGCAAGAGCGGCTCTTGACGCAATAACAAAAGCGGCAGCCGAAAACAGCGGCGATATGGCAGGCTCTCACAAGGCAAACCACTCATTGCTGAACGTAATGGTGGAATAACAATTTCATAAAGACAAAATCTCCCACTGTAAGCTAACGGTGGGAGTTAATTTTTCAATTATTTAAGGAGGCAGGTATGGACAGATACGCAGAAATCAAGGAAAAATATTCTGGCAATGTGCGGAGAATACGAGGAAATCAAGGCGGTTGTGGCAATAGGCTCACAGACAAGAAAGATTGAAAAGGCGGACGAGTTTTCCGACCTTGATATATTTTTTATCTGCGACAAGCCCGACCTGATGATTTACAGCGACAGGTACGTTTCACGGCTTGGCAATGTGAAAATGTCCTTTATCGAGGACACAATCGGCGGCGGCAAGGAAAGGCGAATACTCCTTGAAAAATATCTCGACGTGGACATTATCCCAATGACCCCGCAGGATTTTGAAAGGCTCATAAAGGACAACACCCTCACAGTGCTGTTTTCAAGAGGATATGACGTTTTGTTCGACCGCTGGGGCGTTACGGAGCTGCTTTCCTCGGCGGAGATTGCCCCAAGTTATTTTGACGTAATCAGCGAGGACGAATTTAATAACCTCGCCAACGACTTTTTCTTCCACGTTGTATGGGCAAAGAAAAAAATCCTCCGTGGGGAATTGTGGTGCGCTAAAATGTGCGTTGACGGCTATCTGAAAAATCACCTGCTGAAAATAATTCAGCTTTCCATGGTGTGCAGAAAGGGCGGCGCTTACGACGTGTGGCACGACGGCAGAATGCTGGAAAAATGGGCAGACAGGGATATTGTTTCCGATCTTAAAATGTGCTTTGCACGGTATGACAGCGGCGAGATGTGGACTGCGCTTGCGGAAACCTATAAGCTTTTCGCAAGGCTTTCGGAAGAATGTGCGGAAAAGCTGGGATATGGTTATCCTTATGGCGCAAGGGACTTTGCAGGGGAATATATTAAGTAAGGGGGCTGATCGCCCCCTTTTTTTACCCCCCGTTTTGTGTTTGTTTGTATCTGTGGGTTGGTGGGGAGGGGGCTACTCGCCCCCTTGATTGCGTTGAATTTGGTTATAAAGCTGCTGTAACCCCTCGCCCTTTTCTTTGCGTGCACAAAGAAAAGGGAAAAGAAATGCACTC
>JBJERI010000214.1:0-8130 GCA_051882195.1 Ruminiclostridium sp.
GACTACCGGCGAAGTTTTTTAAAAAATTTGTAACGCATCATTGACAAACCAACATATTTTTCATAAATTTGCAAATAAAAACATTGACAAAGGGCAATAATAAGAGTATAATTTTAATACTACGGGGGCGTAAAGGTTTCGACGGGGACTTTGAACCTTGTTAAGCATGCGGAGTTCGCCTAAACTCCTTAATAATGGGTAACTTTAAAATTAAACGCAGATTACACATCTGAACCAGTAGCTGCCTAATCGCAGCTGCCGTCCTGCCGGGGAGCGCTGCGGCCCCGGTTCGGACGTCATTAAGCAGCCAACACACTAAGCGAGAGCCTTGCAGCTTTTTGTGCACCTAAAGGGCTACCAAATGCCGATCCTGTCTGTCGGAGCGGCAAGAGGGAATTTCAGTAGACCGACTAAGCATGTAGAAAGATGAGCGGATTGGTTTTCGGACAGGAGTTCGACTCTCCTCGCCTCCACCAATGTAAATGCCCACCCTTAACGGGTGGGTATTTACATTTGCGGAACCGAGCGACAAGGCAAACTCGCAGCATAGCTGCCGCTTTCCGCAGAAAGCGAAATCCCGACAGCAAAGCTGTCGTTCAAAGTTCGACTCCTCGCCTCCACCAACAGAGTGCACAACTTTATGAAGAAATCGCTTTACAGAGCGGTTTCTTTTTTTTGTGTATCCGAATTTTTGCTTTTGATTTGTGCTCAAAGGTATTGGCATTTTCTGCCTTAATTCTGTATAAAAAGCACCTTACAGTTAACTGATACTTAATGCAATTCGGTTGAAGAATATAAGCTTTTCATAACTCTAATATAGTTGGCTTTGCCTCTTTCAATTTTGTTCGCTTTTTTGTCATCATAACAATATTGCACGATAGCTGCTGTGCAATACGAAACGCACATCAATTACCAAACGGTTTCAAAAGTTCCAACAACACTTGCCCTTGATTTTTTCTCCTTAAGCTTGATGGACTATCTCCCATTAAATACAGACGTAAATCCGCATAACAATAGCGACCAAGATTGCTCTTATACTAATAACCAATTAAAAACTGTACAAAAAAACGAGCATAATCTTGCGTATATGGATTATGCGAAGATTTTTTGTCTACAGTTTTATTGGTCATTAGTATTAGTCGCTTTGCATAAATTTTCTTTTTAAACTTTGTCTAACTTTTTGGGATCAGTTCAAACACAAACCCGGTATACGGTTTGGTTTTCCGACAGTGCAAACTGCATTTTAGATTTTTTTCCTGATAGTGAGTATGTTCCTGCCTTCCTTGTATTCATAGTTCACGGCGTCCATACTCTTTTTCACGATGAAAATACCCATGCCTCCTATGGGTCTGTCCTCTATGGAAAGTGTTGTATCGGGATCGGCTTTGGCAAGGGGGTCATAGGGTACGCCGTTATCTATAAAGGTTATCTCCACAGCAAGAGGTTCATCAAACACCTCAACGCGCACAGTGGCATTCCCTGTTTCGGGGTTGTAGGCATAATGGGCGATATTTGCGAACAGTTCGTCCACTGCAACGTCTATCGCCATTTGCTCTTTCATACCGCAGCCGTATTCGGCAAGCTGCTCGTCAATGAACTCAATGACTGTATCTACATTTTCGGGAACAGCTTCAATAGTAAGTTCTTTCATTTTAATTTCCTCCCAGATACCGAATGCAGAGCATGGTTATATCGTCCGACTGCTCCGCACCGGCTGTATACTTTGCAAGATCCTCGCTTACCATGCTGCACACAGGCTCGACAATGCCGTTATCGGCAGAGGGTTCGGGATAGTTTTCGCCAAATGACAGCAGCCTTTGCAGCCTGTCCTCGCCGTAAAGCTCCTCGGCGGTGTCCATCGCTTCGGTAACGCCGTCCGTGTAGAGATACAGTATATCACCTTTTTGCAGCTGCACGGTCTGCTCCTTATAGCGCACTCCGTCCATTCCTGCCAGCATCAGACCGGGCTTTAGTATCACGTATTCGGCTTTTCCGTCACGGATAAGCACAGGCGGATTGTGTCCTGCATTCGCCACATGAACAACGCCGGTTTTCAGGTCGAGATATCCCAGCCATGCCGTAACGAACATCTCAGCTTCATTGCCCTCGCACAGCTTTTCGTTTGCAAGAGTGAATACCTCTGCGGGAGGCAGACCGCTCTCTGCAAGGCTCTTTATAACAGTCTTTGCCGTCATCATAAACATTGCGCCGGGTATGCTTTTGCCGGAAACATCTGCAATAAGAAAACCGAGAGTGTCGTTGTTCAGCATATAGAAATCGTAGAAATCGCCGCCGACCTCTTTAGCAGCTTTCATACTTGCATAAAGCTCAAATTCCTTTCGTTCGGGGAACGGCGGAAATACTGTAGGCAATGCAGAACTCTGTATGGCCTTTGCGACGGCAAGGTCAGCGTCGATTCGTGCAGCAGCCTCTGCAATGTATTCTTTCAGCCTGTCAACGGTGGCGTTTATGTCGGTGGAGAGCATATCAAACTCAAAGGAATCACGCACCTCCACCTTTACGTCAAGATTACCTTGTGTAATCTCACCAAGCGAATGGTTGACAGAATCCAGTTTTCTTACTACTGTACGCTTTATCAGCAGGTGCATTGTAAAGAACAGCACCGAGAATACCACAATCTCAATAATGAGCGTGAACATCATTGTGGTGTAAAGCGAATCACGAGCTTCGCTGACGGGGTAAAGGCTGTATGTGAAATACACCCCATTATCCGAGGTTATCGAATAGTAATACTCTGTATCCCAGAATAAATCCATGCCGTTTATATAGTTTTTTACAGTATCAGCAGAACCGTTCGATTGGTCGCCCGGATATGTTATCCTTTTTATCAGCGTGCTGTTTTCGTTGTTAAACTCATCATTAAGCTCGAAATGAGGTATTTCCTGTAAAAACAGTTCATCGTTCGGCGTGCTTATTATCCTTTTTTGCGAATCAACGATAATATTAAAGCCGTTGTGACCTATATGACGGTTAGAAGCAATAAACTGTCCCTGCACTGCTATTATCTCATCATAGTATTCCTGCGTTATTGCCGCAACAAAGAATCCCGTCCCGTCATATAGGCTCAGGACAATATAATACAGCTGAGTTTCTCCGTCAAGACTTGTGACCGGCTTTGATGTAATGTTTCCTACTGTCGAGACGCCTTCGGTAACACCGACTTTGTAAATACCGTCAACAGCATCTCCGACTTCCTCTATATCATGTACATCGCGTCCGATATATTCATCGATTCCGGCTATAAGTATTATTCCATCATTATCAGTAATATAGCTGAATCTTGATTGGTCGTTTTCAAGCTTCTGCCTGAAAGCGTCTGCACCATCGTTATGGTATTCAGCAAGCAAGCTGGAATATTCCGTAACTATATATTCAGTGGCTTTATCCATTAAATCGCAGCTTACATCATAGGTGCTTTGCTGTACAAGGTCGTATGCTTCCCGCTCGGATACAGACAACAGCAGGAAATAAGTCAGCAGAGAGGAAATGATAAACGCAGCGAATACTGCGACAAACAGCCTTACTGTAATAATTCGTGAAATTTTCTTAGAGCTTTTCATATTACCCCGTTACTTTGCCTCAATATCAAGTGCGTCCGCCACACCTGTAAAGGTAAAAACGTCCATTACGGCAGGCGTAACATTGATTATTTTCATGCTGCCCTGCTTTTTCATTACCTTTGCGGCAGAAAGCAGTACCCTCAGTCCTGCCGACGCCATATATTCCAGCTCAGCAAAGTCGAAAACAAGCTCGTTAACACCGTCTATGTTTTCCTTTAACGCCTTTTCAAGCTGTGGCGCAGAGGTAGTGCCCAGCTTTCCCTCTGCAGTTATTGTTAGTTTTGTTCCGTCTTTCTGTGTATTTACTGTCATTGTGTACTATTCCTTTCCATAAATCATTGTCAGCCGTGTCAATTTTTACAGCTTCGTGCCTTTACCACCTAAAACAGCTTCAAACAGCCTTCCGAAGTCAATATTTCCTCCGGCTACCTTCTCCAGCTCATCTTCGGAGATCTCGCCCTCGCATTTTTTCAGGAAGAATTTTCTTATTTCGTTTTCAGTGGCATTGCAGCCGTTTTTCTCTGCAAAATCAGACAGCCTGTTTCTGCCGGAAGCCGCAACGAACTCGCCCATTTTTAAACGGTCGGACATTACCGCATTGTACAGCTCTTCAAGTGTTTTCATATTTTTTCCTTTCTGCCCGAGGGCTGAAAAATCTACTCATATATTTATACGAAAAAATTTGAAAAAGGGATAATGAATATCCTCTGTTTTACACTTCCACACGCTGACGCTCCACAAGCTCGGCGAAAAAGCCGTTTTTCTCAATAAGCTCCTCATAAGTGCCGTCCTCGACTATGTGTCCCTTGTCAAGCACGATTATGCGGTCGCACTGCTTTATGGTGGACAGGCGGTGAGCTATTACGATTCGTGTGCATGTCAGTCTTTCAAGGGAGTCGGATACAGTTTTCTGAGTGATGTTGTCCAGTGCGCTGGTGGCTTCGTCGAACATCAGTATCCGTGGCTTCGGCGCAATTGCCCTGGCTATAAGAAGCCTTTGCCGCTGACCGCCGGAGATACCGCCCTGACCCTCGGATATAAGCGTGAACATTCCCATAGGCATACTGCGAATATCATCGGCAAAGCCCGCCATTTCCGCAGCCTCCCAAGCTTCATCAAGAGTAAGTCTTGGATTGGTGATGACGATATTTGAGTAGATGTCACCGGTAAACAGCTTACCGGCCTGCATTACCGTACCTATATTGCGGCGCAGGGATTTGAGGTCAATACGTTCAAGATCCTTGCCATCATAGTACACTGCGCCCCTCTGCGGCTTCTCAAAGCCCAGCATTATGCGCATGAGGGTGGACTTTCCGCAGCCTGTCTTTCCAACGATAGCAACATACTGTCCGGGAGATATTTTCAGCGAAACGCCGTCAAGAATATTGGGCATATTCTCGTTATATGCGAATGTGATGTTGTTCAGCTCGATACCGCCCATTAAGCGCTCAACTACCTGTTTTTCCTCCGCAACCTCGGGCTGCGCTTCAAGGATAGGCTTTGCCATTTCAAGTATAGGCTTTATCTGTGCCGCTGAAAGTGCGATACCTGCAAGGGACATGAACGCCCCGCTAACCATACCGTATGCCGTGTTGAACGCATAGTATTCCGAAACCGAAACACCGTTCTGCACCGCCGCAAAGTAAATCACGATAGTACCTATCAGCGATACAGCCGTAGTCAATACGGTGTTCACCTTCAATAACACAGGCGGGTCGTAGAGCAGCTTTGCGCCTTTGGAGTACATATCTCCCCAGCGTGCGAATGCACGTTTTTCAGCGCCCGACAGCTTTATTTTCTGTATTCCCGAAATCAGCGCATAGCTCATACCGCTTTCCTTTGAAGCAAGCTCCATCTGCCGCGTGGAAACCCTGATCTGAAGCACCGCAGAAACGGCGGCTATGACAACAGTTCCAATGATAACGAACAGCGCCGGTGCTACAAGGGATGGCGCATACGCAAATATCTGCGTGATATATACCAGCGAGAATACCGATGTAAGTCCCGATGTCAGTATTATGTTAAGAAGCTGGTTTACAAGCAGGTTTATGTACTGGGAGCGGTTCGCAAGCTCGCCGGAGCTGTAATTCTTGAAAAAGTTGGCGGGAAGCGAAAGTATTCGCATCATCGTTGCCGCTTCAACCGACAGACTTAACCGTGTGGTAAGCCTTGTCATCAGCAGGTCTTTTACCGTACCCAGCAGCAAAGAGCTGAGCGAAACGCACACCATAAACACCGCAATAGCAACCAGCGCCTTTATGCTGCCGGACGCTATAACGTCGGAGAACAGCATCTCGTTCAGCTTCGGAGTGAGCAGTCCTATAAGCGTAACCGCTATTGTTCCCATAACCACAAGAGCGATATCCGCGGGGCGCAGGTTCTCGACAATGTACCGCAGCAAGCCGGGTATGCCTATCTTAGTTGACGGGAACGGCTTGTAAAACGCTATTGCTTCCTTGTCTATCAGCTTCTCGGTTTTTTTGTTCAAAAACACCCTTTTGCCCGATTTTGTATCAAAAAAGCTGTATTTCGTCATTCCCGTGGGAATAAGCGCCACAACGCTGCCGTCGTCCGTGCGAGTGCCTATCATAGGTCCGGATGCGTCCTTATACCAACCCTTTTCAAGAGTGACATTCCTGCGCATTATCCCGTGAGGGCGCAGCAGGTATTCCAGCGTATCGTTCATATCCGTTATAGAATCGGGAACTTCACGGGACTTTACGTGAAAACATTTGAGTATCTCGCCGATAGCGTCGGTCGCAGCCTGCCGTTGGTCGTTCATTGCCGCAGACAGCTTTTTTCCCATTATAATGCCCGCCGCTTTGATGAACGAATCCTCAAAGACCTCGTTATCGGCTTTCATTCTTTCTTTTATCTGTTCGTCAAACCAACCCAACAGGGTCACCTCCTACATCAAGACGCTGTGGTCATTCCGAAGTAATCAGTTTGGTATATGCTCCGTTAAGCGCCATCAATTCCGCATGTGTTCCGCGCTCAACCACCTTTCCGTGGTCGAATACGATTATTTCATCACAGTCACGGATAGTCGACAGTCGGTGTGCAATTATTATGCAGGTTATGTCCCGTGCCTTTATTGCGTTCACCACCTCGTATTCGGTCTTTGCGTCAAGCGCCGAGGTTGCCTCGTCCATTATAATTATAGTGGGGTCTTGAGCAAGCACACGGGCGATCTCAAGCCGCTGCCTCTGACCGCCGGAAAAATCCCTGCCGCCCTCGGTTACCCTGTAGCGGTAGCCGCCCTCACGCTGCATAATATCGTCGTGTATCTGAGCGTCCCGTGCCGCCATCATCATTTCGTAGTCCTCAATAGTGTTGTCCCACATCTTAATGTTGTTTTCTATTGTGTCCTCGAACAGAGTTATGTCCTGATCGACTACCGCCACTGAACCGGTGAACACGCTGCGGTTTATCTCATTGATATGTTTGCCGTCAAAGAGTATCTCGCCCTCCCACGGCTCGTACAATCCCGATATCAGCTTTGCGAGGGTGGATTTGCCGCAGCCGGACGAACCCACGAAAGCAACTCTGCTGCCCGGTTCAAGCTTCATGCTGAAGTTTTCGAGAAGCGGAGGCGCAAGCCTGGAATAGCCGAATGTGACGTTTTTAAGCTCTACCATTCCCGAAAGCTTGTCATAATCCGCGTCCTCGTCAATGTCGTCATTGAATTCCACATCGGTGGGGTATTTCATTACGTCCTCAACCCGCTCCATTTCAGTTCGCAGCTCCTGAAACTTCTGTCCTGCGGAAATAAGCGTCTGTGCGGGAGTCATAAAGGAACCGAGAAATCCCTGAAACGCCATGACCATACCCACCGTGAATTCGCCCGTTATGCAAAGGTAAACGCCGAGTATCAGCACCGCCGAATTTGCAAGCTGGGTCAGTATGGGCGGTATCATTCCCAGGTAGCCGTTTATCCGCTCAAAGCGGACGTTCTGCGTGTTTACGCTTGCCTGATAACCCGACCACTTTTCAAAAAATCCGTTCTCAGCGCCGCTGGATTTGATAGTTTCGATCATCTCGATACCGCTGACCGTTGCAGACGCCAGCTTTCCGCTGTCGCGCATCATAACACGGGTGATATTGACCCGCTTTTTTGATATAATTTGTGAAACGAACACCTGTCCGATAATGGACGCAACGCCTATCACAGTCAGCAGCAGGGAATACCGTATCATCACAACGAGATAGAATATCATCATTGCCGTTTCAAGCACAAGGGGGGCGAGGGTATTTATCAGACCTTCCGCAATGCTGGCATTTGATTCCTTGCGCTGCTGAATATCGCCTGCCATTCGCTGTGAGAAGAACTTCATGGGCAGGCGCAGCACCTTCCACATATAGCTCATATTGCCGACTATTGCCATTTTGCCGTTTATCTTCAGCGAATATACCGACTTTATCCACTCGGCGGCAAGCTGAACTATGGCAAGCCCCGACAAGCCGATAGTGAACGGGAACAGCCAGTCCGGGTCGTTGCCGGTAAGCAGACGGTCCATGAACACTCGGGAAAATCCCGACATTGCAATAC
>JBJERI010000215.1:0-8128 GCA_051882195.1 Ruminiclostridium sp.
AGCTGTACGATGTTGACGTTGACCGCTCGTTCTGCGTATTCGAGGCGTTAAAGCGTGGAATTTCCGCTGACAGAATCCACGAAATCACAAAGATTGACAACTGGTTCATTGAAAAGCTGAATAACCTTGTAAAGCTGGAAAAATGGCTTGCAGAGGGCGAGCTTACGCAGGAAAAATACAACACCGCAAAGCAGTACTGCTATCTTGACAAGACTATTGAAGCAATTTCAGGTCAGAAGCTTGCGGACAAGGGCATTGAAAAGAAAACAGCCGTTTACAAGATGGTTGATACCTGCGCAGCGGAATTCAGCGCAGATACGCCTTATTTCTACTCCACCTTTGACGAGGAAAACGAAGCGGCTGAATTTATTGAACAGCACCCAAGCGACAAGAAGAAAATCCTCGTTTTCGGCTCGGGCCCAATCAGAATCGGTCAGGGTATCGAGTTCGATTACTGCTCCGTTCACTGCGTATGGGCGCTTAAGGAGCTTGGCTGCGAGGCAATTCTCTGCAACAACAACCCCGAAACCGTTTCAACCGACTTTGACACAGGCGACCGACTTTATTTCGACCCTCTTACATTTGAGGACGTTGACGCTCTTATCGCTACCGAAAAGCCCGACGGCGTTGTTGTTCAGTTCGGCGGTCAGACCGCAATCAAGCTGACAAAGCATTTGCAGGAAATCGGCGCAAACATTCTTGGCACATCTGCCGAAAGCATTGACGCCGCAGAGGACAGAGAGCTGTTTGATGAGCTCCTTGAAAAGTGCGATATTCCACGTCCCGCAGGGGAAACGGTATTCACAACCGAAGAAGCTCTTGTGGTTGCAAGAAAGCTGGGTTATCCCGTACTGCTCCGTCCCTCCTACGTTCTTGGCGGTCAGAATATGATTATTGCACACTGCGACAGCGACGTTACCGAATATATGAACATAATCACAGCTACAAAGCTGGAAAATCCTGTTCTTATCGACAAATACCTTATGGGCACAGAGGTTGAGGTTGACGCAATCTGCGACGGTACGGACTTCCTTATCCCAGGTATTATGGAGCATATTGAGCGTGCTGGTATTCACTCGGGCGACTCAATTTCCGTATACCCCGCTCAGACCCTTTCCGAGCGTATCAAGAAGGTAATTATCACCTACACGGAACGTCTTGCAAAGGCGCTTAACGTAATCGGTCTTGTAAACATTCAGTACGTTGTTTACGACCATCAGGTTTATGTAATCGAGGTTAACCCCCGTTCATCAAGAACAGTTCCCTACATCAGCAAGGTAACGGGCGTTCAGATGGTTGATATTGCAACAAAAATTCTTATGGGACAGACTCTTAAGGAGCAGGGCTTCACAAGCGGCTTATATCCCGTTGGCGATTATGTTGCGGTTAAGGTTCCTGTATTCAGCTTTGAAAAGCTTCACGACGTTGATACCCAGTTAGGACCTGAAATGAAGTCCACAGGCGAATGCCTCGGTATTGCAAAGACCTTTGAGGAAGCCCTTTACAAGGGACTTGTTGCAGCAGGCTTCAAAATGGAGCGCAAGGGCGGCGTGCTTATTTCCGTAAGAGATCACGACAAGTCGGAAATAATAGACGTTGCAAGCAGATTTGAAGCTCTTGGCTTTGACATTTACGCAACAAGCGGCACAGCCTCGCTGCTGAACAGAAATATGATTGCAACCAACTTCACCTACAGACTTAACGAGGACAAGGAGCCAAACGTTATCAGTCTGCTTGAAAGCGGCAAAATCAACTATGTTATTTCAACCTCGGAAACAGGCCGCGATCCTGCCCGTGACAGCGTAAAGATGAGAAGAAAGACTGTTGAGCGTTCAATCGCCTGCCTTACTTCAATTGATACGGCAAATGCGCTGGCAACCTGCCTTGAAATGAACAAGACCATTGACGATGTTGAAATGGTAGATATTACAAAAATATAATCTTCAGACGTCGAGAAACACACGCAGACAAGGAAACGCTCCCGACAGGCGTACAAAGGTACGCCCAGGGAGCGTTGACGCAGTAAGCAAAAATGCAATGATATTTCTGAAAAATTGCAACCAATTTAAAACAGCATTTTTGCGGTGCGTGGGTTTATCGGCAGTCTGACCGCACCATACGGGAGTGTGGTGCGGTGAGCTATTTATACGGGCGAGAGGAAAGGAGGAGCATTAAGAAAGTAGATAACATCAAGGTAAAGCGCAACTACAAAATTCCGCAGATGATCGTTGACGCATTTTCTCTGCTTATGGTAATTCTGCTGTTTCAGCTTACGTTTCAGTTCAAAAGTGAAATCGACAGCACAAACGCATTGCTGGTTGCAAGCAACGTGCAGATAAAATATGTGGAATGGTGGCCTGCGCTTATATGGCCTGTACTTGCGGTAATTTTATGCGCTGTTTCGGTGGTGCTGACCTTTATGAACAGAAAAGTGCCGAAAAAGTACAAAATCACCGAAGCCACCGCACAGAAATATTACGACATAATTGCAACCGCAATCTGCTGCGTAAGATTTATTTCCCTTTTCGCTGTTTTTGAGTTTATGTACATTCATCAGCAGCTGATAATGTACCAGTCAAACGACCTTTTCAGCGTGCAGATACCCTGCGATATAGCAGTAATACTGCTTATCCTGCTTTTCAGCAAAAAGCGTATTCAGGCTTTGCAGACGGTGGAAAACGAAAAGGAAGAGGAAAAGCATCAGATAATCGAGCGATAAAAGAAAGGATATTATTATGGCATACAAATGCGCCGCTTATCCCGTTATTGAAAAAACTGCCATTTCAGCAGGCATTTTTTCCTTTACAATTCATTGTCCCGAGGTTGCGGAAATTGCAAAATGCGGGCAATTCGTTCATATCAAGGTTGAGGGCTACACTCTCCGCCGACCTATTTCAATCTGCGACATCAACAGAAAATCGGGTACGATTCGCATTGTGTTTGAAATAAGAGGCGGCGGTACGGACAAAATCTCCGACATTAACGTTGGGGATAATATTGATATGATTGCTCCCCTTGGCAACGGCTTTACGCCGGTAGAACTCCCCGAAAACAAGCGCATTATCGTAGTGGGAGGCGGAATCGGCGTTCCTCCTCTTTACAGCGTTGCAAAGCAGTACGGCAAGCAGGCAACCGCAATTTTAGGCTTCAGAAGCTATGATAAGATTATTCTTGCCAACGATTTTAAATCGTCGGGAGTAAACGTTATAACCTGCACAGACGATGGCAGTATCGGCAGAAAGGGCGTTGTTACCGAGCCGCTTCGTGAGGAACTGGCAAAGGGCGATGTTGCAATGATTTATTCCTGCGGTCCTGAGCCAATGCTTAAGGCGGTAATTGCCGCTTCGGCAGAATTTGGCGTACCAAGCGAGGTTTCTCTTGAGCAGAGAATGGGCTGCGGCGTAGGCGCTTGCGTTGTGTGCGCCTGCAAGGTAAAGCGTGACGGAAAGGAAGCCGTTCTGCGTGTTTGCAAGGACGGCCCTGTATTCAAAGGCGAGGAGGTTGTACTGTAATGGCTAAGGATTTATCGGTAACGGTTGCGGGAGTAAAATTCCCCAATCCCGTAATTGCCGCATCGGGAACTTACGGCTTCGGCTTTGATTACACCGACCTTTATCCCCTTAAAAGACTGGGCGGCATTTCCTGCAAGGGAACAACAATAAATCCCAAGGACGGCAATGTTCCCCCACGAATTGCGGAAACTCCCTCGGGAATTTTAAACTCCGTGGGACTTCAGAATCCCGGCGTTGACAAGTTTATCAGCGACTATCTGCCCATAATCAAGAAAGAGGGTAATGTAATTATCGCCAACGTTGCAGGCGCAACCCTTGATGATTATGTGCAGACCTGCTCAAAGCTGGATTCAACGGATGTTGATATGATTGAGCTTAACATTTCCTGCCCCAACGTTAAGCAGGGCGGCGCAACCTGGGGCGTTACCTGCGAGGGCGCAGCTTCCGTAACAAAGGCGGTGAGAGCCGCAACCAAAAAGCCCATTATGGTTAAGCTTACTCCCAATGTAACCAACATTGTGGATATTGCAAAGGCGGTTGAAAGCGAGGGCGCAGACTGCGTTTCGCTTATAAACACACTGCTCGGTATGAGAATAGACACACGGACGCGCAGACCTATTCTGCACAATAATGTAGGCGGTCTGTCGGGCCCTGCGGTTTTCCCTGTTGCGGTAAGAATGGTATGGCAGGTTGCAAATGCGGTAAACATTGACGTTGTAGGAATGGGCGGAATTTCAACGGCAAACGACGCTATTGAAATGATGCTTGCAGGCGCAAAGGCAATTCAGATAGGCACGGCAATCTTCAACGACCCTTATGCTCCCATAAAGGTAATTGACGGCATTGAGGAATATATGACAGTCAACAACATTGACAGCTTGTCTGAAATTACCGGAAAGGTTCAGCCATGGTAACAACAGTTTATATTATAAGGCATTGCGAATCCGAGGGAAATATAACCGAGATTTTCCAAGGACATTATGACGGGGACGTAACTCCAAAAGGACAGTTACAGCTTGATAAGCTTGCGGAGCGCTGCAAGGACATTCCTTTTGATGTGATTTATGCGTCGCCGCTTAAGCGTGCATACAAAACGGCAGAGGCGGTAAACAGATACCACAATCTGCCCATACATAAAGAGCCCGGCATTATGGAAATAAACGGCGGCGATATGGAGGGTCACAGGTGGGATAAGCTGGACGAGCTTTTCCCCGAGGAAAATAAGAAGTGGCAGACTGATTTCTGCAATTTCCAAGCGCCAAACGGCGAATCCGTCCGTGACGTTTACAAGCGTATGAAAGAAACGGTAACACGCATTGTTTCCGAAAACAAGGGAAAAACAATCTGCTTATGCTCCCACGGCGGCGCAATCAGAATTTTCTCCTGTTATGCTCACGGACTGCCCGTTGAGCGCATTGACGATATGGTCTGGTGCGACAATACGGCAATAAACTGCTATGAATTTGACGACAGCTTAACTCCCAAGGTGGTTTTCGAAAACTCCTGCGAGCATATCAACAACGATGAATCCACAAAGGCGCATCAGCTTTGGTGGAAGGACGAAAAATAACTAAAGCGACAACGTACATAAAAATGTGCGGTATTGCCCTATTTTCCCTCTGCGGCATATTATGTCACAGGGGGATTTTGCTATGACGGATTTAATTGAGGCAATATTGCTTTCGGCGGCGCTTTCTGCGGACGCACTTGTAGTTTCCTTGTGCTACGGAGCGGCAGGCGTGAAAATCAGAGTGCGCTCCGTAATAATTATCAGTGCTATCTGCACAGCCTTTCTTGCGGTATCGGTTTTTGCGGGGGGATTTATCTCACGGTTTATAAGCGGAGAAATAACCAAGCTTATCGGCTGCGGAATAATGTGTCTGCTTGGTTTCTGGAAAATGCTTGAATGTAATGAGGAAGTAAACGTCAGGGATATGAGCGTTAAGGAAACAGTGCTGTTTTCCGTTTCACTTTCTCTTGACGGACTGGCGGCAGGCTTCGGTACGGGAATTGCAGGAGGAAGTCTGCTGCTAATAATGATAATTTCGGCGGCAATGACGGTGTTCTCTATACAGATAGGCAGTCTTATCGGCAGAAGATTATCGGGGGATAATTCCTGTTGGAATATTATAGGCGGCGTAATTCTTGTGGCTCTTGGAATAGGAAAGCTGATATTTTGAAAAAACAGTAGAAAATTTAACAGCAAAGATGTATAATAGAGAAAAAGGGGGATTGTTATGGAATACAAAATTGAAGAGCTGCACTGCCTTTACGATAACAACGATATTTACGGAAAGCTTTATATTCCGCAGAAGGTTGGCAAAAGCTGTCCTGCCGTAATTTGCAGTCACGGCTACAACAGCAAGGGCGACGATATGGCGGATATTGCGGAAAACTGTGCCGCTCACGGAATAATGGCTTACACCTTTGATTACTGCGGCGGCGGACTGCGCTCCCAAAGCAGCGGCAATTCCGTTGATATGAGCGTCAAAACCGAGCAGGATAATCTGCGCCACGTTATTGATATGATTTCCGCTCTTGAAATGACGGATAAAAGCAGGCTTTATCTTTACGGCGAAAGTCAGGGAGGCTTTGTGGCGGCGCTCACAAGCGCTGAAATGCCCGAAAGGTTTGCAGGGCTTTTTCTGATTTATCCTGCGTTCTGCATTGTGGACCAGTGGCTTGCAATGGACCCGGAAAAAATGAAGGAGCCATTTTGCTTTATGGGCGAAATGAAGCTGTCGCGGAAATTCTATGACGATGTGCCAAGATATGATGTGTACAAGCACATAAGCGCCTTTAAAAAGCCGGTTATGATTTATCACGGGGACTGCGATACCCTTGTTGATATTTCATATTCGGAAAAGGTAAGGGACGCTTACGAAAACGCTCAGCTTACGGTAGTAAAGGGCGGAGGACACGGCTTCTGCGGCGAAAATAAAGTGTTTGTCCGTGAAAGCGTTTGCAATTACGTTGCGGAAAGAATGTAAGGGGAACGCTGGTAAAAACAAGCCCTTGAAGCTTAATTCAAGGGCTTTCCTTATATCTTCTTTCTGTATTCCGTAGGCGTTTTTCCCACAAGCTGCTTGAACTGCCGCATAAAGAAAACGTCGCTGCCGTAACCGCATTCCTCTGCAATTTCCGCAACGGTCATGCCCGTAGAGGTCAGATAGTATTTTGCTCGCCTTATTCTTGACTGAATTATATCGGCGGAAATTGCTGTGCCGAAAATTTTCTTGTAGGTGTGCTGAATGGAAGAGCGGGATGCGGACAGCATTTCCGCAATGTAATCAACGCTCCACTGCCTTTGCGGAAAGGAGAAAATCTCGTTCCGTACTTGCAGAAGACGGTCGTATTTCAGATTTTCTGTCGGCTTAAGCGCTGATTTGCTGTTAAGCATCTGACGGCTCAGCTTAAGAAAAAGCAGCTGGAGATAATTATCGATAACGTCGTTTTTGTACATATTATCCGAGTAGAATTCAAACGCCATACTGCGTATAAGCATTGAAATCTCGTTGGCGTCGTTAAGCTCGACAACTCTGTTTGTGGGAATATCAAGCTTGTTCAGCCTTTCAATATCGTCATAGTCCATTCGCAGATGAAACCAATCGTCGGTGTAGATATCGCCAAATGCACGGTAATGCTGTTCAGCGCCGTAGGTGAACAGAATAAAGGAGTTTGGCTTTGTTACCGTGTCAACTCCGTCAAAGGTGAAAATGGCGGGGGTTTTTATAAGCAGGAACAGCCACCAGCTGTCTTCAACGGTAACATTCATATTGAAATACTTGTCATGGCTGTGATTATATCCGATTTTTTCTATTTCCATAAACTCCACCTTTCTAATAATACTATTATAATATATCCTGTGCATATATGCAAGGGTTATTTGCACAAAAGTTTAGTTGATTGTACATTTCGGTATATTGTTTAATCTTTGTGCAAATGATATACTATTTTTACAGAGCAACGAAAAAAATTGTGTATAATCAATACGGCTTTTAATTACAATTGCTATTGCGAAAGGAAAGAATAATGAAAATTTCAAAGAGAATTCTTGCGGCTGTTTTAAGTCTTGCGGCGGTATTCAGCATGACTGCCTGCGGCGGCGACGGCGGTGCAGCTGCCACAACAGAGCCAACCACCACCTCAAACACTCTCGACGACGACATCAACAACCCTGTTGACGTTTCTGACATTCTTGACAATCAGGGCGAAACAAAGGAGCTTGAAAACCCCAACCTTACATATTTCGGATTTTACGATATGAGAGTTGCAGGCGACATCAAGCCCGGCGTTAAAATGTTTGAGGAAACCTACGGCGGTAAAATCGATTATCAGCAGGTTGCTTGGGGAGACCGTATCGACAAGCTGCTTACACTTATCGTAAGTGACCAGTCCCCCGACCTTGTTGACAAGGAGGACAACTCCTTCCCGCATCTTATGAGCAAGATGGCTTACACCGACTTAACTGACTATATCGACCTTTCACAGCCTCAGTGGGCAGGCTATGAAACCCTTGTTGAACAGTACGCATACGGCGGAAAGCACTACTACTATCCATTTTCCGCTTCGGCACTGAACAATTGCCTTATCTACAACAAGACCCTGTTCGACCA
>JBJERI010000216.1:0-8037 GCA_051882195.1 Ruminiclostridium sp.
AGCAAAGATTTTACAGTTGCAGGAGGTATCAAGGACGCCGTTTTAGGTTCGGGGCAATTATCCATGACAAGATACATTATAAACGATGAAGATTTCGAGGAATACATATCGGTTGAAAAGCTTGATAAATACTACGGCGGAGAGCTGATATACATTAAAACCTCAGACATTGATAAGCTGATTGCCGAGATTGCCGACGCCGCAGAAAGCTTTGTTTTCGTAATGGATAAAGCTATGATAAAGTTCACCTACATTTTCGATATGATTGTAACAGGTATTCTACTTGTGGTAAGCCTTATTCTTATTGCAATCGCCTTCGTTGTACTCCGCTTTACAATAAGCTTTACTCTTTCGGAGGAATTCCGTGAAATCGGCGTTATGAAGGCTATCGGTATCGGAAATATGAAAATCCGCAGGCTGTATCTCGCAAAATACGCGGCTCTGTCCGTAATTGGTTCCGTAATAGGTCTTGCACTGAGCTTTCCCTTTGGTGGACTGCTTATGAGCGTTTCCTCAAAGTCGGTTATTCTCGGAAATGAAAACGCCTATTTTGTAAATATTATTTGTTCCCTTTTTGTTGTTGCAGTAATTCTTCTTTTCTGCTTTAGCTGCACCGGTAAGGTCAAAAAAATGACCCCTATCGACGCAATAAGAAACGGACAGACGGGCGAACACTTCCGCAAAAAGAGCATTATGAGCCTTGGCAAATCAAAGCTGGGCACTACCGCTTTTCTTGCAGCTAACGATATTGTAAGCAGCCCGAAGCGCTTTACAATTATCACGATTACTTTCTTCCTCTGCTTATCCCTTCTGCTTATGCTCTCCGCCACGGTTTCAACCCTGAAAAGTGACAGCCTTATCGGTACCTTTGGTCTTGCACACTGCGACGTTGCTATAAACGGCGGAGAAGCTATAATGGAATTTATGATTGACGGCGGACGAGAAAAAATGACAGAGTATCTTGATGATATGGAACAAAAGCTTGCCGAAAACGGAATACCAGCCAAGTGCATACAGGAGTTATGGTTCTACTTAACAGTAACCCACGGGGAGAACAGCTGCAAAATAAACACATATCAAGGTACCGGAACTACTATGGATATGTACGAATATACCGCAGGAACGGCGCCACGAAGCTGCAATGAAATCGCAATAACAAGAATTGCAGCAGAAAGTCTTAATGCAAATATCGGCGATACCGTAACGATAAAGACAATAGACGGAGAAAAGGATTATATAATTACTGCCTTTTTCCAGTCAATGAATACGCAAGGCTCAACAATACGGCTTTACACTGACGAGTATATCAACTACGCTCAGTCGGCAGGAGGAATAGGAACTCAGATTATTTTCACCGACAGCCCCGACGAAGAAAAAACCGCCCTAAGAATAGAAAAAATAAAGGAGCTTTACCCCGAATTTTCCGAGGTACTTACCTGCTCGGAATGGGTACAGAAAAACGTAGGCGTAGCAGATACCCTTGACAGCGTAAAACAGCTTGTAGCAATACTTACCGTTGTCTTAACAGCTCTTATTACCGTACTTATGGAGCGTTCCTTTATTGCCAAGGAGCAGGGCGAAATCGCACTCATGAAAGCAATCGGCACACGAAACGGCAAAATATATGCCTACCACGCATTACGTTTTTTATTCGTGGGAATTATTGCGGTAATCATCGGTGAAATTTTCGCAATGCCCTTAACTCACCTTTGTATTGACCCTATTTTCAAGATGATGGGTATGGAGCTTGCGGTGGACTATGTTGTTGATCCAATTGAAATGTATCTTATTTTCCCAGTTATAATTTTTGCCACAACAGCCGTAAGCGCATTTTTAACCTCCCTTTACACAAGAAAAATCAAGCCCTCCGATACGGCAAGCATTGAGTAAGAAAGGAAACCACAATGAACATACTTGAAGTAAAAGACCTCTGCAAAACATATATCGTAAACAAGCGTCAGAATAATGTGCTGAAAAATGTTAGCTTTACCGTTTCCGAGGGGGAAATGGTGGCGGTAATGGGACCGTCAGGCTCGGGCAAATCCACCCTTTTATACGCTGTTTCGGGAATGGACGGCATTACCGCAGGAGAGGCGCTGTTCTGCGGAAAAAATATTGCCAAAATGGGCGAAAAGGAGCTTGCCGACCTGCGCCTTGACGAAATGGGCTTTATTTTTCAGCAGATGTATATGCTGAAAAATCTCACGGTACTTGACAACATAATTCTTCCTGCGGTACAATCAAAGAAAAACACCGAAAGCCGCAGAGAAACGGTACAGCGTGGTCAGGAGCTTATGCGAAAGCTGAGCATTATTGATATTGCCGACAACGACATCAACGAGGTTTCGGGCGGTCAGCTTCAGCGTGCCTGCATCTGCCGCAGCATGATTAACAACCCGAAGATGATTTTTGCCGACGAGCCTACGGGAGCGCTTAACCGCACCTCCTCCGACGAGGTAATGGAGGAGCTTGCAAAGCTCAATAATGACGGTACAACTGTTATGCTGGTAACTCACGATGTAAAGGTTGCGGCAAAATGCACAAGAGTAATGTATATAGTTGACGGAAACATCAAGGGCGAATATAATTTAGACAGGTATGAAAGCCCCTCGCAGATGAGAGAGCGTGAGCGTGCGCTGAATAACTGGCTTTTGGAGTTAGGCTGGTAAACCGTTTGAAAGGATAATCAATGACCGATATTCTTATTGTTGAAGATAACAAGGAGCTTGCAGACCTGCTGTGTGATTTTCTCCGAGCGGAGAATTACACGGTATCCGTTGCGGAAACAGGCGAAAAAGCCTTGCTGCTGTATGAAAAATACGGCGCAAGGCTTATTGTGCTGGATATAATGCTGCCGGGGATTGACGGCTTTGCCGTGTGCAGAAAAATCCGTGAGGAAAGCAACACACCTATACTTATTGTCAGCGCAAAAACCGAAAAGGAGGACAAGCTGAACGGCCTTGTGCTGGGGGCTGACGATTACATCGAAAAACCTTATGATATTGATATAATGCTTGCCAAGATTGCAGGAATTTTCAAGCGGAGATATGCTGTTGACCAGCTTAACTGCGGCGATATCCGTATCAGCAAGGCGAGCCGCACAGCATATAAAAATGATCTTCAGCTTGAAATGACCCCAAAGGAGTTTGAACTGCTGACCCTCCTTATTGAAAACAAGGGAAAAACTCTGACAAAGGAGTACCTGTTCAGTCAAATCTGGGGCAGCGACAGCTTTTCCGAACAGCAGACCCTTACCGTGCATATAAAATGGCTGCGGCAAAAAATTGAGGACGACCCGAAAAATCCAAAGCGAATACTTACAGTATGGGGAGTTGGCTATAAATATGAAAGCGTTTAACAGAATTACGGCGGCTGTTATTGCTGTGATAATCACAGTTTTCGGGGCGGCAAACCTTATACTGTTGCCGGACGGCGGCGAAAATGGCAGACCCTATCTTGTGGAGGTAAACCGACTTGTCCGTGAAATTGAAAAGGGCGGCTTTGAAACAAACGACCTTGCCGACTGCGAGTATGTGACGGGAATATCAAGGCTAAAAGACGGGGAGGATTTTTATAACTCCCACAGCGATTATGTTATCCGTGAAATTGATGAGGAGCTTTACCGCTTTGATTACAACGGGCGGAGCGGTACGGACAGAACAACGCTGATTTTATCCTTGAATATATTTCTCGGAATTATGGCGGTTATGATTATTGGAGTTATGCTCTATATAAGGCTGAAAATTCTCCGTCCCTTTGAAAAGCTTTCCGACATTCCCTATCAGCTTTCAAAGGGCAACCTTACCTCGCCCGTAAAGGAAACAAAAAACCGCTTTTTTGGACGGTTTATATGGGGCGTGGATATGCTCCGTGAAAATTTAGAGCAGCAGAAGGAGCGTGAATTAGCGCTGCAAAGGGATAAAAAAATGCTTCTGCTGTCCTTGTCCCACGATATTAAAACGCCGCTGTCTGCCATAAAGCTGTACTCAAAGGCGCTGTCAAAGGGACTTTACCGAAGTCCCGAAAAGCAGCTTGAAATTGCGGAGAATATCAACGCAAAGGCCGATGAGATTGAAAGCTATGTTTCGGAAATTATCACCGCCTCAAGAGAGGATTTTCTAAACCTTGATGTAAGGGACGGCGAGTTTTATCTCTCAGAACTTGTAAATAAAATCAGCCTTTACTACGCCGAAAAGCTGTCCCTTATAAAGACGGATTTTTCGGTTGGCAGCTATACCGATTGCCTGATAAACGGCGATATTGACCGAAGCGTTGAGGTAATTCAGAATGTGGTGGAAAACGCTGTGAAATACGGCGACGGAAAGAGCATTAAAATCAGATTTTCCGAGGAGGAGGGCTGTATGCTCATAACCGTAAGTAATAGCGGCTGCACCTTGCCCGAAAATGATTTGCCCCATATTTTTGAAAGCTTTCAGAGAGGCACAAACGCCGAAAACCAGAAAGGAAGTGGTCTGGGGCTTTACATCTGCCGTCAGCTTATGCATAAGATGAACGGTGAAATTTTCGCGGAAATCAAGGGCGGATTTATGTGCGTTACGGCGGTGTTTGGGAAAGCGTGATATGCGGTTATCACACTCTTAAAGAATAGAAAACAGGCAATCAGCTGCATTTTCTTTTCTTCTTATTGTCCCGAAGTATAAGTACAAAGAACACCAGCCCCAGTAAAAAGGTGGGAATTGAGCATATCAGATTATCTGCAATAGTGGGTGAAAAATCCTCGGGTATACCGCTTATAAAAAGCTGTCCTATGGATTTTCCGCCGAAATTATTGGCGGCGTGCATAATTGCGGCAGGATAAATCGAGCCTGTCTTTTTTGTGAGCCACATAAGACCCATACCTAAGAATGTGCAGGAAATACACATAGTCAGAATACCGAGATAAGGATAGCCCTCATATTCCGTACCGAAGTTATGTCCCATAACCGTCAGCTCTGCGTGCCACAGTCCCCATATAATACCGCCGACAATGATTGTGCCCGTTGTTCCCAGCAGCGGCTCCATTTTCTGATTCATATATCCCCGCCAGCCAAATTCCTCGCCAAAGGTGTTGAAAGCCATAAGCGGAATTATGGAAATTGTCAGCAGTACATTTCCCATAAGCTGCATACCGTTCATATCTGCGCCTACTTCGGAAAAATCTGCATTGCCGTATATAATTGTTGCAAGAACACCCTCGGCAATGCATGCAGCAATTACTGAAAAAACTGCAATCAGGTAGTATTTTATATTTCCCTTTAATTTCAGATGAAGCATACTGTCATGCCAACCCTCATGGGTCAGCTTACGGGTAATGACGTTGGCAAGAGCAGGACCAAAGCCTACAATAAGAGCAAAAAAAGGCATTTTGTAGGTTTCAAACCATTCGTGATAGCCCACAGTGCAGTTCATTATTATTGCAGGAACCCAGGAAAAGCCGAATGCCAGCAGAAGAAAGATGACAAGCCTTTTTGCTTCAAGCTTTTTATTTGTCATACTCATTCACTCCCTTCATAAAGATTTTGCAGGATACCTTGTAGGACAGAATATACGCTCCAACAGAGAAAGCGGGGAATATTCCAAGCAGCAGCATTGTAAGGTCGCCATAATCTCCTGTTAAGAAGCCTGCAAGCCATGCGAATACCTTATCCTGAATGTCCCGTGGAATAAACGACAGTACCAGTATTGCTCCTATGGCAATACAAAGTATTATGATAGCATTTATGATATTGCCCTTCTTTTCTCCGAAACGCAAGGTCATAGGAATTGAAACAGAATTCTGTAAAATAAGCACAAAGAAAACTATGATAAATATTCCTGTAAAGCTGGTAATTTCTTCTCCAAGAGCAAACCAGCTTATTGTAGCAATAAGAGTTTCTGCAACATAGCTTGAAACGAAATAAAGACCGCACATTGCAAAGGAAAGAACATATTTTGTGTAAAGAAACTTATTTACGCCCATTGGCAAAGAAGCTGTAAAAAACGCCCATAGCTTTTTGTCGTCACCGTGAAAAACGCTCATAAGCAAGCCGCTTACAGATAAAAATCCAAGAGCGATTGACACAATCCGAATTGTGTCGGAGGTAAGCTCCCTTAATATCAGGTTATCGCCGCCGCTTTTCTCGTCCAGTGATGCAATAGCAAGACATAATGTCAGAAAAATCAGTATAAGAAAGGGAAGAAATATTACAGCGCAGATACTTTTCCTGTTCTGTCTGATTTCCTTGTATAGAAAACCAACAGGCTCGCTGTGGGGTGAAGCAAGGTTTATGGATTTTTCCGCCCTGAACTTTGCCCTTTTTATTTTCACGCCGCCCGAATAAGCATACTGCAAGCGATGACGTACAACGGCAAAATATCCTGCGAAAAGAACAAGAGTAAGGGGAATAAGCCAGAACAGCATTTCACCTGTCAGCACTGAAAAAACATTTAAAGCTAAAAGTTCACCGCCGTTTGATGCAAAAAGAATCGCAAAATCAAAATTAACGCATTTAAGTACCGCCAAGACAACACAAACTATAGCAACTAAGCAAATCAAGCCGCCCTTATCCTGCAATTTCTTGTATTCATCGGTATTTCTTGCACGAAGCACAAAAAAATCAATGATGATTTTGGAAAGCAATAATAAATCCAGCAGAATAAACTCAAAAACCACACAGCCGACCTGAAATTGCGTTTCTGCAATCCGGTTGATTATGATAATACAAACCATACCAAGCAGCACAGATATTCCCAGCGTACCAATAAAACGTATAAGCTTTACCGCCGCACGTTCAGCACCGGTTAATGGCAACGCATAGGAATAATTGTTCCAGCCGCTGTTAAGATCGCTTTTGAAGGAGCTGTCCAAAGCAAAAAGCACCGTTGAATAGAGCATAACAAGCATAGAAAACATTTCGGTGAACGTTATCATTAAATTTTCTTTTTCGGGCATATTCTCAACAGTGTTGGTAAAGAAAAATGTTACCCCTATTGCAAAAGCGTAAAATACAAGCAATGCCAACGCTCTCATTATGTATTGCTTTCGGCAGACCTTCAACTCCAGAAAAATCAGAGAACGGATTTTTGTCATGAGTTCCACTCCCTTTCGTCCTTGTGAACGTAATAAAGCATAATGTCGTCAAGGCTTGCGGGGTCGATTATTGCGCCGCTGTATTTGTAGGACGCAGACTGTCTGTCGCAGAGCATAGCCTCTGCGCCATAGGTGTTCATACGAACACTTACAATATCTTTCGGGTCAATGTTTCCAAGCTCCGATTTATCGCATTTGAGAATACCGTGGGATTCAAGAATATCGTCCTTATAGCCCGAAATCAGCAGCTTGCCCTTGTCAATAAAGGTAACGCTGTCCGCAATCTTTTCAAGGTCGGAGGTAATGTGGGAGGACATAAGAATAGAGCGCTCGCCGTCCTGAAGATACTCCATAAAAATGTGCAGTATTTCATCGCGCACAACAGGGTCAAGACCCGTGGTAGCCTCGTCCATTACAAGCAGCTCGGCATTGTGAGAAAGGGCGCAGGCTATCTGAAGCTTCATTTTCATACCCTTTGAAAACTCGCCTATTTTCTTTTTCATCGGAAGTCCGAAACGCTCTAAATACTGAGTATAAACAGCGTTATCCCACTGCGGATAAATTCCCTCAAATATACGTGCCATATCCTTTGCATCGAAAACATCGTGGAACGGCAGCTCATCAAAAACAACGGAAATTCGTTCCTTGATCTCCTGCTCATTTTTTAGATGGTCAAGTCCCAGCAGCTTTATTTCTCCATCGTCAATGTCAATGATGTTCAGCATACTGCGGATAGTTGTGGTCTTGCCTGCGCCGTTCTGACCGATAAATCCCATAATTGAGCCTTTCGGCACATTGAAGCTGATGTTATCCAGCGTAAATCCGCTGTATTTTTTCGTAACGCCTGATATTTCAATTGCGTTTTCATATGTAGCCATGGTTATTCTCCTCCGTTTACAAGGTCGAGCAATTCGTGAAGCTCTTGTATTGTAATCCCTGTCTTTTGTGCTTTATCGCCTGCCTCCATA
>JBJERI010000217.1:0-8034 GCA_051882195.1 Ruminiclostridium sp.
TATGTGTACTGAAGAATATTTGCGCCGTTGTTCTGGCTGCCCCAATAAACGTCTAAAGCCTTGCCGCTGTTGCGTGATACGATTTTGTATTTCTGGCCGGGGTTAAAGGAGGAGCTGCCTGTGTTTTGATTATTATTGTTGCTGCTTGAAGTGCTTCCGTCAGGCTTGGTATAGGAAATCCAGTCGTACTGCGCTGTAAGAGGTGCAACACCGTTGTATCTGTTAAGCCACTCGTCAACGCCTGTTCCGTTCCATACGTTCATCATAATTCTGCCCGGTGTTTGAGGAATATCTCTTGTTGCAGTGTAAACGGGCTTTTTGTCAACGTACCATGTGATACTGCTGCTGTCCCAGTAGAAGCCGTACTGGTGGAAGCTTTGGGAAGCATCAAAGCCAAGGTTGTAAACATATTCGTGGTTGCCCTGACCTCTTGTGTAGTAGTTGAATTGAACCTTTGTGGTGTCCTTGCCGAGGAACTCAATATCAATTTCATCCCAAACAGTGCCGTCGGACGGACCTGTGTAGGTGAAGAAGGAGGAAACAACGCCGTCATTCTTGATAGGCTTCATGCTTACATCGTACATGCCAAACCCGAAAGCTTGTTTTGTGCGATATTCAGCGCCCGTGTAGCCGCTCCATGAGTTGCCCTTGATGGAAAGGTTCATTTTGCCGCTTGAGAAGCTTACATTGTCCTTGCTCCATGTGCAGTCGAACATTCCGCCGTTTGACCAACCGTCGGATATTTCCATTTTGTCGGATTCGTGATAATCAAAGCCCAGTCCGAAATAATTGCTTGTGTAGGTTGAAACAGCGCCTGCGTTGATTACAGACGATAAAATGATTCCTGCAGCGGTAAATGCAGCGGCAGTTCTTCTGAAAATTGACCTTTTCATAAAATTTCCTCCTTAAAAATTATGTCTGATGTTTCGTAAGAAAAGTTGACAATTCTTTCAAATTCACCATATTGATTGAACTTTTTGGAATACTTTAGTTCACTTTTCATAACACAATTATAACCGCCATATAATAATGCTTATATCAAAAATCTAAGAAAAATATCAAATATTTAATCAAAGTTACAAATTGGGCTAAAAATACTAATTACCTAATAAGGTAATTAGTTATTGTACACAAATCCGTATCAAAAATTTAGTATTTCATCTTGTTCTTGCCTATGTCAGAAAAATATGATATAATTAAACAAACGGCAGAGTAAATGCCTTAGCAAAAATGCTGTGTGTATCTCAACGACATTACGGAACAAAACAGTAACGGAGGCTAATATGAGCGAATTTAAAAAAATTGATCCACTTGAATTGGACGAAAGCCCATTCAGAAAAATAGGCAAGGACTGGATGCTAATTGCTGCCGAAAAAGAGGGCAGAGTAAACGCAATGACCGCTTCATGGGGAGGAATGGGAGTTCTTTGGGGCAAAAACGTTGTGTTTGTATTCATCAGAAAAAGCCGCTTTACAAAGGAATTTGTGGACAGCAGCGACACTTTCTCCCTGTCCTTTTTCAACCACGAAAAGAACGCTGAAATGCTTGGCTATATGGGCAGAGTTTCGGGCAGAGATGAGGACAAAATTGCAAAATGCGGTCTTACTGTAAATCACGCCGGAAGCGTGCCTTATTTTGACGAAGCGGAAACGGTAATTCTATGCAGAAAAATGGCGATTGTTCCCATTACAGCCGAAAATTACCTTGAAACTTCTATTGACGGTAAATGGTATGCTGACAAGGATTATCACGATATGTATATTGCCGAAATTACGGAAATTTTAGAAAAGTAATCCTGTTATAAAAATGCTTGATCGGGAAAAACTTTATATGAGGTGATTTTATGGCAAAGCAGGGTATGAAAAGACCTGAAATTGACAGAACCCCTAAAAACGAAGTTCCTCCCGTTCCCGAAATACAGGGAAAAGCAAAGCACGGAAATGTGCAGGCAAACAAGGTGATTCCCGGAACACGCTCTCCCGAGCTTAAGGTTTATCACTACAATGCCCTTAAACCGAGAGAAAAACCCGTTCCCGACATTTATCCCGTACTTGATACGGATCTTGCAATGGATAACCTTGAAAACGACATTCCCGACGCTGATTTGAACGACCTCAGATGAAAAATCCCGACAGTTCATGCTGTCGGGATAATTTTATATTTGCCCATCTCTTGCGCTTATTATATGAATTTTTTCTTATTAGGTATATAATCCCTTAATTTTCAAATACTACCGACATAAAGGCTTTTAAGGCAATACCGCATAATTATTGTCGTAATTCCCCGCAGTCAGATTTTTCGTCAGATTGTGCAAATTGAGCGCAGGCAGGCTGGCGCCTGTCAAGCGAAATTTGTGCAATATGGCGGAAAATATGCAAGGGGGAGTACGGCAAAGGCGTGAGCCGTTAATTGTGCGGTGTTGCCTTAAGCCAATTTAAGAAAAGGAAAGGTTTTATATGAAAGCAACAGGAATTGTAAGAAGAATAGACGACCTTGGCAGGGTGGTTATACCTAAAGAAATCAGAAGAACAATGAGAATTAGAGAGGGCGACCCTCTTGAAATCTATACCAATCCCGACGGCGAGGTCATTTTCAAGAAATATTCTCCCGTAGGTGAAATATCGGGAATTGCAGCTCAGTATGCGGAGGTGCTTGCAAAGGTAGGCGGCGCTCCTACGGCAATATGCGACCGCGATCACGTAATTGCGGTTTCGGGCATTCAGAAAAAGGAAATACTGGAGCGAAGAGTTTCAAGCTCTCTCGAGGATTTAATCGAGCAGAGAAAATCCCATTACTACAAATCCAGCGAGGATAAGCGCTTAAATCCAATCGAGGGCGTTGACAAATACGCAATCGCCTGCACGCCGATTATTACTCAGGGAGATGTAAGCGGCGCTGTAATGATGCTTTCGTCGGAGAACAGCGAGTACGCAACACCCGAGCAGTCGGCTCTTGTTCAGGCGGCGGCAATGTATTTTGGCAAGCAGATGGAGGAATAAGGCGAGCCGCCTTGGGCAATTCCGCCGAGCCTACGCTTTTATTTATGCGAATGTATTTTGGCTCGGCGGGGTAAAAGCTGATGCAGATGTAATCAGATGAAGCGAGCCGCCTTAGACAATTCCGCCGAGCCGCCTTTGGCAAATACAAAAACCTCAGCACAAAAGTGTTGAGGTTTTAAGCGTCTATGGTATATAAAATAGATTTTGTTGGTGCATATCTGTAAAAATTAACGCCCGATTTTTATCGGGCGTTATATGAGTCCAGCGCCACGCGCTGGTGGTTGGGGTGGAAGGATTTGAACCCTCGGAATGGATGAGTCAGAGTCATCTGCCTTACCGCTTGGCGACACCCCATTAACGACTATTAAATTATATCACAAGAGGTTATTCTTGTCAATACTTTTATTAAAATTTTTTTAATAAATACTTTTAAATGCGGGCAAAACCCTAAAAAAATAAAAAGTACCTCGGTGCGCGAAAATGCACGTCAAGGTACTCGACTGTCTAATCTACACAATATAGATTTTAATGGTGCATATCTGTAAAAATTAACGCCCGATTTTTATCGGGCGTTATAGGGATCCAGCGTCCCACGCTGGTGGTTGGGGTGGAAGGATTTGAACCCTCGGAATGGATGAGTCAGAGTCATCTGCCTTACCGCTTGGCGACACCCCATCAACAGTTACATATTATACTACATCAATTCCGATTTGTCAATACCTTTTTGCAAATTATTCTAAAATAATTGTAAAAGGTCCGTCGTTCAGCAAGGAAACCTTCATATCGGCACCGAAAATTCCGTTTTCCACCTTGCGCACCTTTTCTCTGCAAATGCCGATAAAGTATTCATAAAGTCGGTTTGCCTCATGGGGCTTTGCCGCGTTCAGAAAGTTAGGTCTGTGTCCCTTTTTGCAGTCGGCGTATAGGGTAAACTGGGAAACTATAAGCATTTCGCCGTCTATATCCTTTAAGGAAAGATTGATTTTGTCGTTTTCATCGCTGAAAATACGTAGGTTTACAATTTTATCCGCCAGACGCTCACAGTCTTTTTCCGTATCGCCTTGACCCACTCCGAGGAGCACCAGCAAACCGCTGCCGATTTCTCCCACTGTTTTTCCCTCAACGTCAACGCTTGCTCTTGTAACTCGCTGTAATACTACTTTCATTTTTTCACCTTTCAGTTTTATAATAAGCTCCGATAAATTACAGCAGCGGAGCAAATATTTTCAGTACAGAGCGGAGAATTTTTGTACCGAAAGATACGTTATCCACAATATCGGCGGTTACTCTTTCAGAAACCTCCAGCGTTCTCAGAAAAGAATCCCGAGCCTGGTTTACCGCCTTGCACCTGTTCATCCAGACGCCGTTTTCAAAGTGGAGATAAAAGCTGCGGTAATCGAAGTTACTTGTGCCCACAATAGCCGTTTCGTCATCTGAAATAATCATTTTGGTGTGCATAAAGCCCGGAGTAAACTCATAAATCTCGCAGCCGCTTTCAATTAGCGTTTTGTAGTTGGAACGAGTCATTAGAAAAACAAGCTTTTTGTCGGGCTTATGTGGAGTGAGGATTACAACCCGTATTCCGCTTTTTGCTGCACGGATAAGGGCTGATTCCGTAACATTGTCAAGAATTAAATAGGGCGTGCAGATATAGACATATTTTCTTGCGTTGTTTATTATATTGATATAGGCGTTTTCGCAGACAAGCTCAGGGAATAGCGGCTCGTCCGAAAAGGGAATCACAACGCCGTCGTGCTGCGCTTTGTAGTCCACTAAATAGTCGGTATAAACAGGCAGCTCTCCCGTTGAGAAATACCACATTTCAAGGAAAAGCACCGTGGTTTTGTTTACAGCGTCGCCCTCCAGCTTGACGGAAGCGTCCTCCCAAAAGCCAAAGCGTTCCTTTTCGTTGATATATTCGTCGGCAATATTTATTCCGCCTGTAAACGCCACCTTGCCGTCAATAATGGCAAACTTGCGGTGGTCACGGTAATTTAGGAAGGGGTCAATAGAGGGGCGGTAAGGGTTGAAAACGGTAGTTCTTATCCCAAGCTGACGCATTTTTTCGGGGAAATCAAGGGGCAAAGTGCTGATACAGCCAATATCGTCATACATAAGCCTTACTTCAACTCCGGCTGCGATTTTCTCTTTGAGAATATCCAGTATTTCGTCCCACATTCTCCCCTCGCCGATGATGAAATATTCAAGGAAAATAAACTTTTCCGCCTTTTTCAGCTCGGGAATAAGCTCTCTGAAAAACAGCGAGCCGGGGCTTAAAAACTGGGTTTCCGTTGAAAGATAAAGGTTGCTTCTGGAGCTGTTTATAATGTAATTGGCTTCACGCTGAATATGGCTGTTTCTTGCTCCCACAAACTGCAAAGCGTCCGTGTTTACCTTAATAACGCCCTCGGTGCTGTCAATGGCGTTTTTCAGCCTTGTACGGTTTTTCTTGTTAAGATGAGTACGGCCGAACATCAGATAGAACAATGCGCCGCAGATAGGGAAGGCGAGAACAGGTATAATCCACGCAATTTTGAACATTGGATTATTGTTGCGGTTGATTATGGCGATTACGATTACAAAGCTTATTACCATAAACAGAATGTAAATTGGAATATAAATCCATGAAAGGTAAATCATTATGAGGGAAATCATTGAAATCTGAATAAAAATCAACAGACTTACCACAAAAACTCTGCTTGTTAAAAATTTGAATATCTTGTCCATTTTTCCTCTTTAACTTTGTTTTTTCCTGCGGTTACTGCAAATATCTGATTTAATTTTACACTAAATCACAGGAAATTTCAAGTAAAATAAATTAAAAATTTTAATAAAAAGTATTGACTTTTGTAAAATAATAGTGTATAATATAAAAGCACTTAAGGCAGTAAATATGCCGATGTGGTGGAATAGGCAGACACAAGGGACTTAAAATCCCTCGGTAGCAATACCGTATCGGTTCAAGTCCGATCATCGGCACCAAAGTGCCTCGACACGCTTTTTTATGTCGAGGCGCTTTTTGTGTTTACCTATCAAAAACTTTTCGTGTATCATTGACAAGAAAGCTCGTTTCTATCGGGCTTTTATTTTTTTGTTGACATATATGGAAAATTGTGATATAATAACTTCAACTTGAGGGAGTAGTCGGCGCAATAGCGTGATAAGCCAACAATCCCGACCTTTTGGTCTGGTTTATCTTAATAGATGAGACTCAGGTATGGCAATGCTATACCTGACGATGCGAGCAGGTATAGTTACCTGCTATTTTTATGCCCAAAATCAGACGAAAGGAGAGAGGCGCATGAAAAATTTGCCGAACATATTCCCAAAGCGCATAATTATTCTTGACGGAAAAACAATTATTTAAAAGGAAACAAAAGAAAGAGGGTTATTTTTATGGATTTGTCAAGCAAGCTTATTGAGCTTATAAAAAATGCAACAGGAGGCAATGTTGTTATTGACTTCGTTGTTTCGCTGGTGCTGTTGATAGCAGGCTTTATTCTGCTTATAAAGGGTGCGGACATTTTTGTTGACGGCGCTTCAAAGGTTGCCGCAAAAATGAGAATACCGCTTATTGTTATCGGACTTACAATCGTGGCATTCGGCACAAGCGCTCCCGAGGCGGCAATAAGCATTACCTCCGCCTGTCAGGGCACGGCAGGAATTGCGGTGGGCAATGTAATCGGCAGCAACATTATGAATATTCTGCTTATTTTAGGCATTTCCGCCTTATTTGCAAAGCTGCCCGTAAAGAAAACTACACTGAAATACGAAATACCTTTTGTTGCATTTATTACTCTTGTGCTGCTTGGAATAGGCTGTCTTGGTTGGGACCTTAACAGAATTGACGGCGTTATTCTTGCAGTGCTGTTCGTGCTGTTTTTCATTTACCTTATCAAGCTGTCAAAAAGTGGCGACAGCGCTGCTGACGACGACGTACCCGAGCTTACCGAAAAGGATACCGTTCCCAAGATGATTTTATTTATCCTGCTTGGACTTGTGTTTATTGTATTCGGCAGCGACGCAACGGTTGCAGGCGCAAGCGAGATTGCCGCACAGCTTGGAGTAAGCGACAGAATTATCGGTCTTACGATTGTTGCATTCGGCACATCTCTTCCTGAGCTTGTTACCTCCGTTACAGCCGCAAGAAAAGGGAAGACCGATATTGCTATCGGCAACATAATCGGCAGCAATATTTTCAATATCCTGTTCGTAGGAGGAATAGCCGCAATTGTTTCACCACAAGCAATCCCATTCCAGCCATCCTTTGTTATCGACTCGATAGTCGCATTCGCCGCAGCCGTTGTATTAGGACTTTTTGTGCTGAAAAACAAGTCCCTTGGCAAAGCGGGAGGAATTACAATGCTGGTAATGTACGGAGCATATTTTGCTTATCTTCTGATTACCTCGCTGGCAGTATAAAAAATAACCCTTTGTTCCTTCAGGGCTGCCGATAAAATCGGACTCTCCTTTGAACAAAGGGTTATTTCAAGATTTCCGGTCAATTATCCACTGAATACTTGCTTCAAGTCCCTCGGGAGTAAGCGGTTCATCGTGAGAAAGAGCAATTTCGCTTAATTCCATACACTTTTTTCCGTACCAGATACTTGAAACAAGCTTATTTTCTTCTTCGCCAAAAACAGGCTTAATGCAGTAATTGAACTCGTTATCGTCAGGGCGGTCGCTGCTGTAAATACTGCCGATATATGAATTTTTGCAGATAAAATAGTTGATTTCCGGTATATCAAGTGTTATCATATAAATAGTAATCCTTTCTTGTTATAGGTTAATTGTACCACAACAACTCTTTTTCGTCAATACGGAGGGCTTATGAAGGACAAGTTGATTTTTCCGCTGCTTACAATATTGTTTATAGCGGTTTGTTCATTTGTTTGCATTTATATGAACAATATGCACGAGCAAGGCTACGTTAAAGTAATTGCCGCCGACTTGCAGACGGAAACTACCGAAAAAGCTACTCAAACAACTCCAATAATCACCGAAAACACTCAATCGTTCACAGCAACCGAACAAT
>JBJERI010000218.1:0-1677 GCA_051882195.1 Ruminiclostridium sp.
TATCAAGAACAATACCGTCTTTCACAAGCATTGCCTTTAAGCTGTATAATGCAGGCTTTTCAATGCTCCATTCCTCAACATCTGTAACAGTAAAGCTTTGAGAAATGGTTTTGCTGTTTACGTCAACGGGAATTTCTACGCAAAGCCTATCGTCAAGCAAAATCTGCAAAACGCAGTCGGTACTGCTCACAATATTGCAGGAAACATTGCACTCCCAGCCGCCGCTTTGCCTTTTTGCGGAAAAATAAAGGCTGTCCGTTTCAATGTACGCCGAGTTGTTTTCGTAAAGCCATACATTTCTGTAAATTCCCGCTCCCGAATACCACCTTGAATTGGGGCTTAAATGGCGCACAAGAACGATTATTTCATTCTCCCCTGCCCTTACAAAATCGGTAATATCCGCTTCAAAAGAGGAATAGCCGTATTTCCAGCTAAAGCACTCCCTGCGATTTACATAAACCGTGCAGTCCTGATAAACGCCCTCGAAATAAATTCGGCGGCTTGCCTTTTCTGTTACCTCAAAGTTTTTCTTATACCAGCCGAAAGAGCTTTCGTAAAGGTCCTTCGTGTTGTAAATAAGCCAGTCGTGAGGCAAATCCACCCTTGCAAAATCAAAGCTGTCAACCTGTGAAATATCCGTATTTGGGGCAGTTTTGGCAAACTGCCAGCCGTTGTTCCAAAGCTGTCTGTTGTTCATAATCCACTCCATAAAAAGTTTTTATACTTTGATAATATTCCATTGTGGAGCGTTTGTCAACTGAATTTTTCTGCTTTAGCTTGCCTTTTGTGCCATATTTAAAATCGGAACATACAGAAAGCCCGAGAAGCTCTTACTTCCCGGGCTTGAAATTATTTGCCTAAATGCTTTAAATTTTTCTCGATAAGCTCATATCTCTGCTTTACGCAGTCAACAGAGCGAAGTGCGTCTGACGGAGTGTTAAAGGTATAATCCATCAGCTTGTCAATTGTTGTGGTTGCAACGTGCATTCTTGTATCGGAAGAAGCGTAGTAAATATAAACGTCGCCGTTTTCTCTTGCAATAGCGCCGTTAGTGAAAACAACGTTTGAAACGTCGCCTACACGCTCGTTTCCGTGAGGAGCAATAAACAGTCCCGACGGGCTTGCAATAAGCTTTGAGGGATCCTTAAGGTCTGTTGCGAAAACGTAAATTACATAGCGCAGACCTGCGGCTGTATTTCTTACTCCGTGTGCAATGTGAATCCAGCCCTTTGGGGTCTTTATCGGAACAGCGCCTGCACCGTTCTTTACCTCGGTAAGAGTGTGGTAAACTCTGGGGCTGATTACCTTTTCCTCTGTGCAGATAACGGGGTTGTTGATGTCCTCAACAAGACCGAAGCAAACTCCTCCGCCGCTGCCTGTCTGAATGAAATCGTCCTGTGGGCGGGTGTAGAAAGCGTACTTTCCGTCAACAAATTCGGGGTGAAGAACAACATTTCTCTGCTGTGGGGACTTTGATTTAAGGTTAGGAAGTCTTTCCCAGGTCTTTAAGTCCTTTGTGCGGACAATTCCTGCCTGTGCGTTAGCGGCTGAAAGGTCGCTTGAAGCAGTATCCTTGCTTTCGGAGCAGAAAACGCCGTAAATCCAGCCGTCCTCATGCTTTGTAAGGCGCATATCATAAACGTTGGTTTCCTCGGGATTTGTGTCGGGAAGAAGTAC
>JBJERI010000219.1:0-7884 GCA_051882195.1 Ruminiclostridium sp.
CCGAAACCAACATAAACCGTCAGATTATCGCACTGACAAGCACCGTAGGCAGATACAAGGTTGACGTTATGAAGGAGCGCATGGAGGATATTAACCCCGATGTCAGGGTAAGGGCTTACAAATGCTTTTTCCTCCCCGAAAACAGCGAAAGCTTCCCCTTTGAGGAATACGACTATGTGGTTGACGCAGTGGATACCGTTACCGCAAAGGTGGCTCTTGTTATGAAAGCAAAGGAAAAGGGAGTGCCTGTTATCTGCTCAATGGGAGCAGGAAACAAGGTTGACCCTACCAAATTCAGAGCTGCCGATATTTACAGCACCAAGGTTGACCCTCTTGCAAGGGTAATGCGGTATGAAATGAAAAAGCGCCATGTGAAAAAGCTTAAGGTGGTTTATTCGGAGGAATTGCCCCTGAAGCCTGCTGAAAGCGCAGAGGGGGAAACCACTCACGACGGCCGCCGCTCTGTTCCGGGCAGCAATGCCTTTGTTCCCTCGGCGGCAGGACTTGTAATTGCGGCGGAAATAATAAAGGATTTGACCGCAGAGGTGGTGGAAAAGTAATGGAAATTACCGTTGAACAGCTTGAAAGGCTGGACAGGGAAGGCTTTGTAATTGCCGATATGCGCAGCGAAACGGAGAAAATGTACGGTGTAATTCCCCATTCGGTTTCCGTATCGGCGGAAAATATTGAGAGCGGCATTGCTCCCTTTGCAGGCAAAAAAATAATCGTTGTCTGTGCAAGAGGACAGGCAAGCCTTGAAAATGCGGAAGGTCTTTGTGAAAAGGGCTTTGAGGCTTACAGTTTACAGGGCGGCTACAGAGCGTGGCTTCTGAATGAAATGCAAAAGCAGGAGGCGGACGAAATCTGCGAAAGGGTGGAGAAAAGCCTTTACAAAAAATTCGGCAAAAGCATACGCAGCAATTTTACCAAGGCAATAAACACCTATCAGCTTGTAAAAGAGGGAGATAAGGTAGCGGTCTGCATTTCAGGCGGCAAGGACTCAATGCTTATGGCTAAGCTTTTTCAGATGCTCCACCGTTACAGCAAATTCCCCTTTGATGTGGAATATATCGTAATGGACCCGGGCTACAGCCCCGCAAACAGACAGATAATTGAGGAAAACGTACGAAAGCTGAAAATCCCCATAAAGGTTTTTGAGTCGGACATTTTCGATTCGGTTTACAACATTGAGAAAAATCCCTGTTACCTTTGTGCAAGAATGAGGCGAGGTCATCTCTATAATTTTGCAAAGGGGCTTGGCTGCAACAAAATTGCGCTGGGTCATCACTATGACGATGTAATTGAAACTATTTTAATGGGTATGCTGTACGGCGCTCAGATTCAGACAATGATGCCAAAGCTGCACAGCACCAATTTCGAGGGAATGGAGTTAATTCGTCCGCTGTATCTTATACGTGAGGACGATATAAAAGCGTGGCGGGACTACAACGGGCTGCATTTTATACAGTGCGCCTGCAAATTCACCGACACCTGCTCCACCTGCAATAACGAGGAAAATCTCTCAAAGCGCATTGAGGTCAAGGAGCTTATAAAAACGCTGAAAAAGACCAATCCCGAGGTGGAGGCGCATATTTTCAAAAGCGTTGAAAATGTCAATTTGGATACGGTAATCGCCTATAAAAAGGACGGGGAAAGGCATCATTTCCTTGATGAATATGACGAGTGAAAAATATCCCACAGCTATGGTGCTGTGGGATTTGCTTGTTTATAAAGTGTTGGCTTTAAGCCTTTTTCTTCCGCAGAAAATAACGGCGGCGCAGTAGAATACCGTCAATGCCGCTGCGGTGATGCAGGAGGCGGTATAGCTCATATTAAAGCCGATCTGTGCGTTAAGTATAAAGGCGGAAATTATGAACATATAGAACATTCCCGGCAAAAGCGCCATAAGGAAGGGCTTTCCCGATTTTATCATATACACTGAAATCATTGAAAGGGTGAAAACGGTTATTACCTGATTTGCCCATGCGCTGTACCGCCAGAGAAGAGAAAATCCGTCGGGATTGCTTTTTGAAAAAATCAGGAGAGCCGCAGCAGCAGCGAATACCGCCGCCGAGACTCCCACTTTTTTCAGCCTGCTGTTTTTGCCGAATGGGAGAGCTTCGGAAATTATGAGCCTTAAGGAACGGAACGCCGTATCTCCCGAAGTAACGGGGAGAATGATTATACCGATTATGGCAACAGTGCCGCCAACTGTTCCGAGCAGGCTTACCGCCACAATTCCCACAACGTCCGTGGGGGCAGTATCAGCATTGGCAAGCCCCATATTCATAACGCCCATTGTGGCAGCCGCCCATGTCATTGCAATAAAGCCCTCGGCGATCATCATATTGTAAAACACGCTTCTGCCGTGCTTTTCGCTTTGTATTGTCCTTGAAACAATGGTTGACTGAGTGGAATGAAAGCCCGATATAATTCCGCAGGCAACGGTCACAAAGAAAATTGGAATGAAATTCAGTCCCTTTGGGTGAACCCCGAAAATTCCTATGTTCCATATCTCGTCAAGAGGATAGCCCTTGACAATAACGCCGATAAGTATTCCCACCGAGGAAAGCAGCAGTATGCCGCCTAAAACGGGATAAATCCTGCCGATTATTTTATCAATAGGGAGAACAGACGCAAAAATGAAATAGGCGAAAATTACGCCGTAAACTACCCACAGAAGAGGATTGTCTGCGCTGCTGTCCGATTTAAGTATGCTCGTAATGAAAATATCTCCCGGGGTGTAGGCAAAAACCGTTCCCAGCAGCAACAGAAGAATACACACAAAAACAATATAAACTCCGTATGCGTATTTGCCAAGAAAGCTGCGAATAAGCTTAGGGGTCTGACCGCCGCCGTTTCTTACGGAAATCATTCCGCACATATAATCGTGAAACGCTCCTGCAATAACGCAGCCTATGGGAATAGTTATAAATGCCACAGGACCGAAAAGTATTCCCTGAATCGGTCCGAGAACAGGTCCTGTTCCTGCAATGTTGAGCAGCTGAATTAGACAGTTTTTCCACTTTTTCAGCGGAACATAGTCCACACCGTCCTGCTTTTCAACTGCGGGAGTAGGTCTGTCGTCGGGGGCAAAGACCTTTTCGCATATTTTGCCGTAAATTCCGCCGCCCACAAATAGAATAACAAGTCCTATAATAAAAGTTATCATTTTTCACCACGACCTTACCACTATATAAATCAAACCGTTTTCAGCTCTTAAAAGGCATCTCAATATACTTCAACAATTGGGGGAAAATGGCACGGTAGCCTGTTTCGTTAATGTGCAGCCCCTCAATGGTGTATTCCGCTTTCAGCCTGCCCTTGTCGTCCTTTAAATTGTCGTTGATGTCAATGTAATGCTGTTTGTGCTTTGCGGCAAGCTTTTCCACTTCCTTGTTGGCAAGGATAATTTTCTCGTTGCTCCGCACCTTAAGACATTCCTTCATATTTTCAGCCGCCGCCTCGTAATTAACGGGATAATATGCCATAAGGTATATTTCAACGCCCGGTACGTTTTCCTCAATAATGGTAAGGATTTTATCGTAATTGCCCATAAGCCTTTCCATAGGAATACGGGAATCGCTTAAATCGTTTGTGCCTATGTTTATGAACACTCGCCTTGGCTTAAGCTCCAAAACGCAGGTATCAAGGGCGGCAAGGAGCTCGTCCGAGATATATCCCCCTATTGCACGGTTGTAAACGATTCTGTTGTTTCCCGTTTCATCAAGGAATTTGTTCACGGGGAACATTTCCATAAGGGAAGAGCCTGTAAGGACGGTTTCGCCTTTTACGGCGGTTTTGTTTTCTTTGCGGTAATTTTCAAGCTTGATTTCCTTATCGTTCATAATTATTCCTCCATAGCTTTACTCTATGCCTATTATAATTCCCATTGCACATTAAGTCAAGAGAATTTTCTATTGACAAACAAGCCTTACTGCGCTATAATAGTAGCCGTAATGAAATACAACAGGGAGCTTTTGCTGAGAGGAAGTTCGACTTCGACCTGAAACCTGATTCGGATAATGCCGACGTAGGATTTGTCATAGCGTAACTGCGGAACGAACCTGCGTTTGTTCCGCTTTTTTGTTTCGCTTTTTATTTCAGAAAGGAAAAAACAATGAACTACAAAACACAGATGGAAGCCGCAAAGGCAGGCTTTATAACAGAGGCAATGAAAATCGTTGCCGAAAAGGAATACAGAACCCCTGAGGAAATCCGTGATCTTGTGGCAAAGGGACAGGTTGCAATCCCCGCCAACGTAAATCACAAATCCCTTTCCCCCGAGGGAATAGGCGGCGGTCTTCGCACAAAAATCAATGTAAACCTTGGCATTTCGGGGGACTGCAAGAACTACGATATGGAGCTTGACAAGGTGAAAATGGCGATCGACATGGGCGCAGAGGCAATTATGGATCTGTCAAACTACGGCAAGACCAATACCTTCCGCACACAGCTTGTTGAGATGTCACCTGCAATGATAGGCACAGTGCCTATGTATGACGCAATCGGCTATCTTGAAAAGGATTTGCTTGAAATTACCGCAAAGGATTTTCTCCGTGTAGTTGAGGCTCACGCAAAAGAGGGCGTTGACTTTATGACAATTCACGCAGGACTTAACCGCCGTGCAGTTGAGGCGCTGAAGCGTGACAAGCGCAAAATGAACATTGTTTCAAGAGGCGGCTCTTTGCTGTTTGCGTGGATGGAGATGACGGGCAATGAAAATCCCTTCTATGAATACTATGACGAGGTGCTTGACATTTTAAGAGAATACGACGTTACAATCAGCCTTGGTGACGCATTAAGACCCGGCTGTATCGACGACAGCACCGACGGCGGTCAGATAAGCGAGCTTATTGAGCTTGGGGCACTTACCGAGCGTGCCTGGGCAAAGGACGTGCAGGTTATGGTAGAGGGCCCCGGACACATGGCAATGAACGAGATTGAAGCTAATATGAAGCTTCAGAAGCGTATCTGCCACGGCGCGCCCTTCTATGTTTTAGGTCCTCTTGTAAGCGACATTTTCCCCGGCTACGACCACATCACAAGCGCAATCGGCGGCGCAATTGCGGCGGCAAGCGGCGCAGACTTCCTGTGCTATGTAACCCCTGCGGAGCATTTAAGACTGCCCGATTTGAATGACGTTAAGGAAGGCATTGTGGCAAGCAAAATCGCCGCTCACGCTGCGGATATTGCAAAGAATGTTCCACACGCAAGAGATCTGGACAACAAAATGGCTGAAGCAAGACACAAGCTTGACTGGGACGAAATGTTCGACATTGCTTACGATGGGGAAAAGGCAAGAAGATACTTTGAAACCGTTCCGCCGAAAGAAAGACACAGCTGTTCAATGTGCGGCAAAATGTGCGCCGTAAGAACAACAAATATGATTTTAGAGGGCAAAAAGGTTGAGTTTTGCTCTGAAAAGTAATGGGTAATAACGCATAGCGTATTACATAAAAATTTCTGCCTTTTTTCATGGGGCAGACTGTCGGAGGGGGAGCGCCCTAAGGCAGTATAACAGCGATGGGAGCCTGTGGAACAGGCTGAGAGGGTACATAACCTTGTTACGAGTACCGACCGAACGGAAGCCTGCCGTAAGGATAGCTACTGTCCCTGTCGCTGTATGAGCTTCCGCAATACAAAAAAGGAAGTAAAAAACATGAAAACAAACGCAAAAAACAACCTGCTCAAAATGATTATGCTGGCAATGCTGGTAGCAATAGGCGTAATAATCTCGCCTATTCTCCGTGTTGAGGGAATGTGTCCAATGGCGCATTTTATCAACATTACCGCCTCGGTGCTGCTTGGCCCCTGGTGGTCGCTGCTGTGTGCAACCCTTATCGGAATTATCCGTATGATTTTTATGGGAATACCGCCCCTTGCTCTTACGGGAGCGGTTTTCGGGGCGCTCCTTTCGGGCATTTTCTACCGTATGTCAAAGGGCAGGCTTATTGCCGCAGTATTCGGCGAGGTAATCGGCACAGGCATTATCGGCGCAATCGTTTCCTATCCCGTTATGGCGTTCATTATGGGCAGAGAGGGTCTTACCTGGCTTTTCTATGTTCCCTCCTTTATTATGGGTACTCTTATCGGCGGCAGTATCGCTTTCGTATTCCTCAAAGCCCTTGCAAAGGCAAAGCTTCTGGGCAGATTCCAGCAGGCGCTCGGCTCAAGGGTTTATGATACGCAGATAACGGTTGTAACGGACAGTATCGGTATTGCGGCACTTGGTGTAATAGGCTATCTTGCCTGCCTTGTGCTGTTCAAGACAATCATGCAGTCCACTGAACTGTGGGCGGATATTGTGCCCTATATCGTTCTTGGAGCAGGCGTTGTGGCAGGAGGAATTTACCTCCTTGTAAACAGAAAGAAAATCGCAAAATCCGCTTGAAGGTGAAAATATGACATTGTGGGAAATCCTTGAAGAAGTGCGGCAGAATCAGCCTCTTGTTCATTGCATAACAAATCCCATTTCAATAAACGACTGCGCCAACTTTATTCTCGCCACGGGAGCAAAGCCGATTATGGCGGAGCACCCATCAGAAGTTGAGGAAATAACCTGCGGCGCAGATTCCCTTGTAATTAATTTAGGGAACATTACGGACGTAAGAATAAAGTCGGCGGAAATTTCCGCTTATACGGCGGACAGGCTGAAAATCCCCTTTGTTATTGATATTGTGGGAGCAGCCTGCTCGGGTCTTCGCCTTGACCTTGCAAAAAGGCTTATTACAAGCTATCACCCCTCGGTAATCAAGGGAAACGCTGACGAAATAGCAGTCCTTGCAGGAGTGAAAAAACAGGGCAGAGGGGTTGACGCAGAGGAATGCAAGGACTATAAAGCCCTTGCCCATACCGCAAGGGAGCTTGCACAAAAGTATAGCTGCACCGTTCTTGTAAGCGGCGCAAGGGACATAATCACAGACGGAAGCCGTGTTTTTCTCTGCAAAAACGGCAATCCCCTTATGGCAAGGATAACAGGCACAGGCTGTATTCAAGGAGCATTGTGCGGCGTTTGTCTGTCGGAAGCACAGCCCTTTGAGGCGGCGCTCTGCGGCGCTCATCTTCTCGGAATATGCGGCGAAATGGCATACAGCGATGGCATAGGAACAGGCACGTTCCGCACAAAAATGCAGGACGCTGTTTCCCTTATAAGAATAGCGGATTTTGAGGGACTTATAAAGCAGGAGGAAGTTAATGAAGTTTGATTCCACATTGTACCTTGTAACGGACAGCTCATACCACGAGGAAAAGCGTTTCCTTGAAATAGTGGAGGAGGCTTGCAGAGGGGGAGTTACCTTGCTTCAGCTCCGTGAAAAAAACCGCTCGGGACGGGATTATCTGCGGCTTGCCTTTCTTGTTAAGGAAATTGCGGACAGGTACAATGTTCCCTTGCTGATAGACGATAGGGTGGATATTGCCCTTGCCTGCGACTGTGCGGGAGTGCACGTTGGACAAAGCGATATTCCCGTGTCCTACGCAAGAAAGCTGCTTGGGGAAAACAAAATTATCGGCGCTACCGCAAAAACCGTTGAGCAGGCGAAAGAGGCCTATGAACAGGGCGCAGATTACCTTGGCACAGGGGCTATTTACCCTACCACCACAAAGGTGGTAACGGTCATAACCGAGGTTTCCACCCTTAACGAAATCTGCCGTGCAGTGCCCATTCCCGTTAACGCAATCGGCGGACTTAACAGAAAAAATATGCACATTCTCGATAATTCGCCAATCAGCGGAATATGCGTGGTTTCGGACATTATGAAAGCGGAAAACCCTTATGAGGAAACGGTGGCACTGAAAGCGGACGTGCTTAAAATGCTGGGAAATGCGTAAAAGGATACCCGTACTGACAATTGCAGGCTCGGGCTGCTCAGGGGGCGCAGG
>JBJERI010000220.1:0-7876 GCA_051882195.1 Ruminiclostridium sp.
AGTTGCATTCTTCGTAATCACCCTTCTTGTTAACGTTATTGCAATTTACTTTAAGGGCGACAGCTCATCAGCGGTAAACACACCGGCTGCCACAACGGCTGTTACAACAGAGGCTGAACCTGTGGTCGATGTTGCCGAGGATGAAGCGGCTGACGATACCGCAAGCGATGGAGCGGCTGCCGAATAAGTCAATAGGTAATAATGAAAAGGGCGAGTATATCGCCCTTTTTTTGCAAATAAATATAATGTAAAATGAATGTAAAATAATCGGTTTTGATTAAAGGAGGGAAAAAGATGAAAAACAAGTTCAGAAAAATGATTATCGCCGTTCTGCTTGATTCGGGTAAGGAGGGTCTTTCAGAGGGAAAGCTTATTTCCGCTCTGGGCGTATCCAAAAAGGACAAAAAACGTGTTCTCGGAGTTTGCGACGCACTGGAACGGGATAACATAATCGGCTATTCAAAGGGCAAAATCTACCTTAAAGGTCATAAGAGATATTTTGAGGGCGACGTTACAAGGGTTACTAAATCCTTCGGCTTTGTTACCAATGAGAAAACAGGGGAGGAATGTTTTGTTGCGGGAAAAATGCTCCGCGGAGCAATCCCCGGCGACCATGTTCTTGCAAAAATCACCGAGTTCAGAGATGAAAACAGCCGCTCCGATACAGCTGAGGTGGTGCTCATTCTTGAGGAAAGCACAGGAGTACTCACGGGAACAATCGTTGAGGAAAACAGACAGCTTAAGCTTGAACCATACAGCTTTGCCTCAAGAGAACCCCTTACTATCTGCAACTACTGCGGCAACAGCATAAAAGCAGGCGATAAGGTTCAGTTCAGACTTCACGACCGTAGCGACCGTCACTCCGAGCATACCGTTGATATTGTGTCCGTTTACGGCAATGCCGAGGCGGCATCAGTTTCCGTGGACGCTTACATTGACGAAAAAGGAATACACACCGAGTTTCCCGAGGAAGCAATTACCGAGGCGAAGAAAATCGAGCTTTACGGCATTAAGCAGGCGGAAATTGACAGCAGGCTTGACTTGCGTGATATGCCCATTTTCACCATTGACGGCGCTGATACAAAGGACATTGACGATGCAATAAGCATTGAAAAAACCGCTGACGGCTTTAAGCTGGGAGTTCACATTGCGGACGTTTCCTATTATGTAAAGAAAGGCTCTGCCCTTGACAAGGAGACCTTTCAGCGAGGAACAAGCATTTACATTGCGGACAGGGTAATTCCAATGCTGCCAAAGGAATTAAGCAATGGAATCTGCTCCCTTAATCCACAGACGGACAGGCTTGCCTTTTCCTGCCTTATGGACATTGCGGAAAGCGGAGAAATAAGAAAATTCCGCTTTGAAAAGACCGTTATCCGTTCAAGAGTACAAGGCGTTTACAAGGAAGTAAACGCAATCCTTGACGGCAGCGCAGATGATGAGATAAAGGAGAAGTACAGCGAGGTAATTGCCGAAATCCCCCTTATGGAGCAGCTTGCGGCAATTCTTGCAAAGAACAGAGAAAATCGTGGCGCACCCGAAATTGACACGGTGGAAACAAAGATAATCTGCAACGAAAAGGGCGTCTGCACCGACATTAAGCCAAGAGAGCGGGGCGTTTCCGAGGGAATTATCGAGGAGTTTATGCTGTGCGCCAACAACTGCGCCGCCAAGCTTGCAATGGAGCGAGAATTCCCCTTTGTTTACCGTATTCACGAAGCGCCTACTGAAGAAAAGCTGCTGCAGCTTGGGGAAACTCTGACCCTTATGGGCGTTGACAATCTTGGAATAAACGAAAAGTCAGCAGCCGGCGACCTTGCTAACGTTCTCAGAAAAGCAAAGGACGACCCCAAGTATCAGATCATCAACAAAATTGTTCTGCGCACAATGATGAAGGCGAAATATTCGGAAGTGCCCGTGGGACATTTCGGACTGGTAATGAAAGAGTACGCACACTTTACCTCCCCTATCAGACGTCTTGCGGACTTGTCAATTCATCGGATTCTGTCCGACTTTATCAACCCCGAAACCACTTCAAAGGTGCATAAACGCTATGCAAAGTTTGCCGTTGAAGCCGCCGCCCGTGCAAGCAGCACCGAGCTTGTTGCCGTAAACGCCGAGCGTGACTGCGAAAAGTTCTATATGGCGGAATATATCAAGAACCATATCGGAGAGGAATTCGAGGGCATTATTTCGGGCGTAATCAACAACGGCTTTTTCGTTGAGCTGCCAAACACCGTTGAAGGTCGGGTTGATACTACCGCTCTGCCCACAGGAATTTACGAGGTGCGTGACAATATCGCCCTTGTGGATACACTTTCGGGCAAGGCTTACACCATAGGCGACCCCGTAAAAATCGTGGTTGCGGGAGCAAACGTTTCCAGCGGACTTATTGACTTTGCATTAAAATCTGCGGATTAAATCAAAAAAACACTTGACATTTGTCAAAAGTTGTGCTAAATTATTGTTAAACAAAAAGCAACGACGGAAAGAGTAACCTTAAAGGGTCAACCAGAGATGAGGAATAATAGCTGAAATTTCCTCTTTGAGCCAATAGGGCGAAGACCACTCCTGAGCTGTGCTGCGACGAGCAGCACCGTATTTCTGCGTTAAAGAATAAGGCTTGTTGGAGCCGAAGTGAAAATTCAAGGTGGAACCGTGCTGTAATGCACCCTTGGAACAGAGTTTCTCTGTCCTTGGGTGCTTTTTTGTTTACGAAAATCGGAAATTTATCTGTGAAAAGGAGTAAACATCATGAAAGTAATCGACAAAAACGGAAATGTAAGCGAATGTTCATTCGAGAGCGAAATTGGCAGAAACGCTCTCCGCCATACGGCGGCGCACATTCTTGCCCAGGCGGTAAAGCGCCTTTACCCTGACGTAAAGCTGACAATAGGTCCTGCCATAGCAGAGGGCTTTTACTACGATTTCGACTGCAAAAAGCCCTTTACAAACGAGGACTTCCCTGCCCTTGAAGCGGAAATGAAGAAAATTATCAAGGAAAATCTGCCCCTTGAACAGTTCAATCTGCCAAGAGCCGAAGCAATCGCTCTTATGGAAAAGCTGAACGAGCCATACAAAATTCAGCTTATCAACGACCTGCCCGAGGAAGAAGCACTCAGCTTTTTCAAACAGGGAGATTTCGTTGATCTTTGCGCAGGTCCTCACCTTAAAACAACGGGCGCGGTTGGCGCATTCAGGCTTACAAGCGTTGCAGGCGCATATTGGCGGGGCGATGAGAAAAACAAAATGCTGTGCAGGATTTACGGCACTGCTTTTATGAATAACGCAGACCTTGAAGCTTATCTTGCGCAGATTGAGGAAGCTAAGCGCCGTGACCACCGCAAGCTTGGAAAACAGCTTGGCTTGTTCGATTTTATGGACGAGAGCGTGGGAATGCCCTTCTTTCTTCCCGACGGAATGACGCTGAAAAACACGCTCATAAGCTACTGGAGAGAAATTCATCAGCGTGAGGGCTATGTGGAAATTCAGACGCCTATGATGCTGAACAGAAAGCTGTGGGAAACATCTGGACATTGGGACCACTACAAGGACAATATGTACACAACGAAAATCGACGAGGAGGAGTATGCAGTAAAGCCTATGAACTGCCCCGGTGGAATGCTTGTATATAAGTCAAAGCCCCGTTCCTACCGTGATTTGCCTATACGAATGGGAGAGCTTGGACTGGTTCACCGCCACGAAAAGTCGGGAGCGCTTCACGGTCTGTTCAGGGTGCGCTGTTTCACACAGGACGACGCCCATATTTTTATGACGGAGGAGCAGATTACAGACGAAATAATCGGCGTTGTGCGGCTTATTGACGAGGTTTATTCACTGTTCGGCTTTAAGTATCACGTTGAGCTTTCAACACGCCCCGAAGACAGCATTGGCTCAGACGAGGACTGGGAGCTTGCAACAAACGGACTTAAAGCTGCCCTTGACAAGCTTGGACTGCCTTATGTTGTCAACGAGGGTGACGGAGCATTTTACGGACCGAAAATCGACTTCCACCTTGAGGACAGCATAGGAAGAACTTGGCAATGCGGTACAATTCAGCTTGATTTCCAGCTGCCCCAGCGTTTCAATGCGGAATACACAGGCGCAGACGGAGAAAAGCACCGCCCCATAATGATTCACCGTGTTGTTTTTGGCTCAATAGAGCGGTTTATCGGTATTCTGACGGAGCATTACGCAGGAAGATTTCCCTTGTGGCTTGCACCCAGTCAGGTGAAAATACTGCCTGTTTCCGATAAATTTATGGGCTATTGCAATGACATTTCCGCAAGGCTCAAAGCAGACGGAATAAGATGCAGCACTGATTCAAGAGCTGAAAAAATAGGCTATAAAATCCGCGAGGCACAGCTTACAAAAACGCCTTATATGCTGATTATAGGCGCAAAAGAGGCTGAAAAGGGCACAATCTCCGTGCGCTGTGCAGACGGCAAAACCTTTGAAACGGACATTGAAAGCTTTATGGGCAGGCTTAACGACGAGATAAAAAACCGCAAATAATGAAAAAAGTAAATATTTTAACGTTTATCGTTAATTTTTACTTGACAAACGTAAAAACAGGTGCTATAATACAGTTACATTAGAAAATATTTACGGGAAAGGAAACTGTATTATGAAAACTACCAAAGAAGGCTTTAAGAACTTATGCAAAATGATGAAAATCATTGCGTCCATTGTAAGCGTATTTATGATTGTGGGAGCGTCTATGCTACTGATTAACGCAATATGGCTGCTTACTATCGGCAATACCTCTGTTCAGATTGGCTCAACCAGTATTTACCCTCCTCTCATATCCACGGGAAACGAGCAGTTTGCACTCCAGATACAGATAATCTACCTTATAATGATGGTAACATTGTTTCTTGTATGCGTTTTTGCAAAGAAAATTTTCGCAAGCCTTGAAAAGTCGGAAACGCCATTTATTGCAGGCTTGTCGGGTAGGATTTTCGGAATCGGTCTTACTCTGATGATAGGCACAGCCGCTTCAATAATATTCCGCATTATTGCCGAAATTGTCGCAGACTTTTCTATCCCCAACGCAAACACAAGCTGCCTTGACGTAGGTCTTGACGGAAGCACAATGCTGATTGGCGTTTTCCTCCTTGCATTAAGCTACATTTTTGAACATGGCTGCAAGCTTCAGCAGGAATCCGATGAAACTCTTTAAGGTGAATTATGGCGATTATATTAAGACTTGACAGAGTTATGGCTGACAGGAAAATGTCGCTTAACGAGCTTTCCGAAAAGGTAGGCGTGGCAAACGTCAATCTTTCCAAAATCAAAACAGGCAAAATCAGCGCAATACGCTTTTCTACGCTTAATGCGATATGCAAGGCGCTGAATTGTCAGCCGGGGGATATTATGGAGTATGCTCCCGATGAAGAATGAAAAACAGGCTGTACGGACAAAAATGTCTGTGCAGCCTGTTTCTGTTATTTGTATCACACTCCCGACAAATCAAAATCTGGAGTCATTTCGAGAGTAGATGAAGTTTTTTCCTGAGAAAAGCCCCTTATGCCAAGCTCAACGCACTCGTCAATAACCTTTTCATACTCAAAGGTGGTCAGCCTGCGGTTGATTTCGGGGAATTTAACTGCACCATAGCAAGGGGTATATTGCCGCATTACGCTGACAAAAATATCATCAACAGGCAGATTTGCGGCGATCCACTCCATTATTTCAATGCTGTCACGGTAGCATTTGGGCAGTATAAGATGACGAATAATCAAGCCCCTCTGCATTATTCCCTTTTCGTCAAGCAAAGCCTTTCCCGTCTGACGGTACATTTCAGTTATTGCCCCTTTTGCACAGTCCGAGTAGTTTTTTGCGGCGGAATATTTAAGGCTCAGTTCGCTGCTCATATACTTGAAATCGGGGAGATAAATGTCAATAAGCCCGTCCAGCTTTTTCAGAGTTTCCGCCTTTTCATAGCCACCCGAATTGAACACAACGGGGATTTTCAGCTTATCCTTTACCCTTTCAAGAGCAGGAATAATAAACATAAGCTGATGAGTGGGATTTACAAGGTTGATGTTATTTGCGCCCTGCTGCTGAAGTTCAAGGAAAATTTCGCTTAATCTGTCTATGGTTATTTCCCTGCCGAAGCCCTCGTTGCTGATGGGGTAATTCTGACAGAAGCAGCACTTAAGACTGCACCCCGAAAAGAAAACAGCGCCCGACCCCCTTTCCCCCGAAATACAGGGTTCTTCCCCGAAATGAAGCATTGCCTTTGCAAGCTTTGGCTTATCTCCGCCGCCGCAGAAGCCCGCTGTTTTTGTTCTGTCAGCGTGACATTCCCGTGGGCAGACAGTACAGTTTTTTATATCCATTTTGTTGATACCGTCCGAAAAAGTTGTTAACAAATTGCCGTTGAATTAACGACTTATATCACAATTATAGTGCATTATCACAGAAAATTCAAGTATAAGCCGAAAATGACTTTACAAACCTGTCGAATATTGTTATAATTATGTTAATTGCAGTCAGCCCGTGCCGCATAACAGGCTGTCTTTCTTATTAAAATGCGGAGAAATGGCGGTTACTATGAATAACGAATTAGTTCTTGTTATCGACTTCGGCGGTCAGTACAATCAGCTTATCGCACGCAGAGTCAGAGAGCATAACATTTACTGCGAAGTAATTTCCTACAAGACACCCATAAGCGAAATCAAAGCCCGCAATCCAAAGGGAATTATTTTCACAGGCGGTCCCAACAGCGTTTATCTTGACACATCACCAAGAATGGACAGGGAAATCCTTGAGCTTGGAATACCCGTACTGGGAATCTGCTACGGCGCTCAATTTATGGTTTACGCCCTTGACGGACTTATTGAGCCTGCACACGACTCCTCCCTTTCCGAATACGGCAGAACAGAGTGCGTTGTTGATACAGCCTCTCCCCTTTTCGACGGAATTGAGGAAAAATCTGTTGTCTGGATGAGCCACAACGACTATATCACCCGTGTTCCCGACGGATTCAAGTCAATAGGACACAGCGAAAAATGCCCATACGGCGCAATGGCGGACGAAAAAAGAAAGCTGTACGGCGTTCAGTTCCACCCAGAGGTTAACCACACCGTTCACGGCTTTGATATGTTAGGCAACTTCTTATATAAAATCTGCGGCTGCAAGGGCGACTGGACAATGAAAAACTACGCTCAGACCGCAATCACACAGATTCGTGAAAAGGTTGGCGACGGCAAGGTGCTGCTTGCTCTTTCGGGCGGCGTTGACAGCTCGGTTGCCTGTGCGCTCCTTTCAAAGGCAGTTGGAAACCAGCTTACCTGCGTTTTCGTTGACCACGGCTTTATGCGTAAAAACGAGGGCGACGAGGTTGAGGAAGCTTTCAAAAACTGGGACGTAAATTTCATCAGAGTAAACGTTGCCGACAGATTTATAGGCAAACTTGAGGGCGTTTCCGACCCGGAAACAAAGCGCAAGACTATCGGCGAGGAATTTATCCGCGTATTTGAAGAGGAAGCAAAGAAAATCGGAAAGGTGGATTTCCTCGTTCAGGGCACGATTTACCCCGATGTTATCGAAAGCGGCGCAGGCGACGCAGCGGTAATCAAATCCCACCACAACGTTGGCGGTTTGCCCGACTACGTTGACTTCAAGGAAATTATAGAGCCTCTCCGTCTGCTTTTCAAGGACGAGGTTAGAAAGCTGGGCACGGAGCTTGGTCTTGCGGACTACCTCGTATGGCGCCAGCCATTCCCGGGACCCGGTCTTGCAATCAGAATTATCGGCGAAATCACCCGTGACAAGCTGAAAACTCTCCAGGACGCAGACTACATTTTCCGTGAGGAAATTGCAAAGGCAGGTCTTGACCGCTCAATCAACCAGTATTTTGCAGTGCTCA
>JBJERI010000221.1:0-7864 GCA_051882195.1 Ruminiclostridium sp.
ACCACATAATGAAGAAAAAGCCCAGAGGTTTCTGGACTTTTTCGACAGACTGAGATCCTCAGGACGCTGAGGATCTGGTTTCCTGCGTCTTTGTAAAGATTTACCGGAAGCTGGATTCCTTTGATGAGAGCAGGTCGTCCATATCCACATGGATATATACCGTCACAAAAAACACGGTGGTGGATTATTTCCGCACCCATAAACCCTTTGAGCAGCTTCCGGAGGACATTCCTCAGGACGAGCCTATAGATGAAAAGCTCATAAACGAGGAAACGCTGGAATTGCTGGGCAAAGCGCTTGAACAGCTTGACAGCCGTTTGAGGGACATAATTATTCTTCATTACTACGAAGGTGAGTCCTTGAAAATCATAGCAGAAAAGATGAATATGTCATACCCCAATGCCAAGGTATTACATAAAAAAGCGCTGCGTTCGCTGCAAAAGCTGTTGAGCGGCATTCCGGACTAAAAAAACACTTATGCGGTGTTGGCTCATGCCGACGCCGCATATCCATTTATTATATAACAGGAGAAAGGAACACAATGAAAAAAATCACTTCATTATGCACGGCTCTGATTATGCTGTTAGGCATGACCTTATCAATGCCCATTACGGCAGGAGCTGAGGAGTCAACTGACTTTCAGATAAGGATAGTTCATACCAACGACATTCACGCCCGCATAACCGAAAATGAAAGCGGCGGCATTATCGGCGTGGAAAGGCTCGGAGGAATCATTGACGAATACACCGACGGTGCGGACATAGGGCTTGTCCTTGATTCGGGAGATACCTTCCACGGACAGTCCATTGCAACGCTTGTTCAGGGCAGCTCGGTAGCGGAGCTTATGAAGTCCTGCGGATATGACGCAATGACCGCAGGAAACCACGATTGGAGCTACGGCAAGGACAGGCTGAAGGAGCTTGCGGATATGGCGGAAACAAAAATGCTCACAGGAAATGTGGTTGACGAAAATGGCGACCCTTTCTTCCGTGATGAGTTCTTCACCGAAGAAATAACCAAGGACGGCAGGACGCTGAAGGTGGGTGTTTTCGGAGTGATAGCCCCTGTGATATATTCCTCCACCACACCTTCAAATGTTGAGGGGCTTACCTTCACCGATTCCGCCCAATACGCTGAAAAGGCTGCGGCTGCGCTCCGTGAGCAGGACTGCGACATAGTTATTGCGCTGTCCCATACCTACGACCCGACGGGACTTGCAGAGCAGGTTGACGGCGTTGACCTTTGGCTTTGCGGCCATGAGCATATGGAGATTGATACCTCGGTGAATACGCCTGACGGTTCTACTGCGTATGTGATAGAGAACGGCTATTATCTTTATCAGGTGGGGCTGATAGAGCTTGACTGTGCGCTGGACGAAAACGGTCAGCTTATTTCCCTTTCGCTGAACAGCAGCGCTGTGGGATATGAGGAGGCTGCCGAGTATGAGAAAAAAGCAGAAGTTACTGCGCTTCTTGACGAGATAAACGCAGAGCAAAGCGTGATACTGGACCAAGTAGTAGGCTCTTCCCCAACCGAGCTTGACGGCGTATGGGAGAATCTCAGAATAGGCGAAACCAATCTGGGCAGAGCGATAACCGCCGCATATCTCAAGGCTACAGGTGCGGACATTGCCTTTGAGAATGCTGGAGGTATCCGTGCCAGCGTGGCCGAGGGCGATGTAACCTATGGCAATATCATCAGCGTAAGCCCCTACGGAAACTACATAGTCACAAAGCAGGTCACAGGCAGGCAGCTTAAGGAAATACTGGAAACCTCTGTTGACATACAGCTCCAGTGCATTGCGGCGTACGAAAGCGGCGATTACGACGCATGGCCGCAGTCAAGCGGAAGCTATCTCCAGACAGGCGGAATGACTGTTGTGTACGACCCTGCGCAGGAGTACGGCAGCCGTGTTATTTCTGTTGAGGTGGGAGAAAGCCCCCTTGATGAGGACAGGCTGTACACCGTTGCCACCAACAACTATGTGGCGGTATCAAAGTATTATCCCCAGCTTGCCGAAGCTGACGAGGTGGGAGAGTTCTGCGCCTGCGACGAAGCGCTTATCGAGTTCTTCAAGCAGGACAGCAGCGTTATTGAAGCGGCAATAAACAGTCAGGGAATGACAGCAGTTACCCCTGAACCCGAGGAAACCGAACCCGAGGAAACCGACGAAGCTACGCAGAGCGACAGCTCGCCTGCTGACGATTCAGCGGAAAACGAGGATTATCCCCCGAAAACAGGTGTAGTCATTGATATGACGGCGGCTTGGGCTGCATTTGCTGCGGCGGCAGTTATGGCAGGAATGACTATGGGCAGGAGAGCACGCAGGAAGTGAAAATATCTCACGAAAACGGCTCACCCTTTAAGCGTGATTACATCTGAATAAAAAAGATGAGCGTACAGCGATGTGCGCTCATCTGTTTTTTATTCATATATGATAACCGATACGGTGAATATGCCGTTTTCCGAAACGAAAGAGCAATTTCCCCCGTATCTTTCCACGATATGCTTGACGGAGCTGATACCGATTCCGTTTCCCTTATGCTTTGAGGACAAGAAAACTCCGTCCTCGTTTATATGGGGTTTGATTTTGTAGTTATTCTTTACGATAAGGGAGAATTGTGAGGGTTTCGCTGTTTCCTGCGTATATTCACCTGTTACAGTAATAAAGCGGTCTTTGTCAACCAGTTTGCAGGCTTCAACAGCATTTTCCAGGATATTTCCGAACATAACGGCAAGGTCGGTTTTGTCTATGAAGCAGCTTTCGGGCAGACTTATTTTTACCGTCATCTCTATACCGCAATTTAATGCAATATCAGAGAAATACACAAGAACTGCATTGGCGGTATCGTTAAGGCAGTAGATAAGCGGTTGGTCGTGCAGCACGGGCGCAGGATAGGATTCGATAAGCTTGTCGATAAGTGAAAAATCACCCGTCTGCTTGACTTGCTTCAGCAGAACGATATGATGCCGCAGATCGTGCCGTGTTCTCCGCATATCCTCCATACGCTGTTCCATAATATCATACTGCATTTTCTGTAATTCCAGCTCATAGTTGTCCTCTTGCAACCGTGCGTTTTTGTCGTACAGAGCCGAAAGCTGCACCACTGTTCTGTATATAAGCACCGACCCCATATCTATCAGCAGCAGATAACCTGTGCTGAACGGATCAAGGGCGTTCTCAAGAGCAGATTTTCCCGTAGTGTAGAAATGCTGGGTCCAGATAAGGTAAAAAACGCCCGGTATAAGCCACATATATCTCCATATCAGCCTTGACGGAGCGTTGCTTTCAGGCTCTCTGCTGTCGTTGGTAATGCCGCGGAATATAAGGAAATACACCGCCGTCAGCATTACTGCAAGCACGGGAATCATAAAAAGGGAATATGTGAAATGATATCGGAGCAATGCCTCCTGCGGAAAAAAGAATCCCTCCACGCACTTTGAGGTAACGACAACGAGGTTTCCCAGATTCATTAACACAAGAACAGTAAATATCAGCTTTCCGAACCGCTCCTTTATCGCAAGGAAGATGAATCCGACATAGATTGCGGATATTATCAGGTCAAAAACAGGGTTTTGTACCTGCGGAGAAAAGAAACGGGATGTATTCAGCGTGACCTGTGAAGCTGTAGCGGCAGCAAGCAGCAGTAATGTTACCCTGAGGCTGAATCTAAAGCGTTTTCTGAACGAAAACAGAACAAGCACCATGTATGGAAAGGAATTAAGGAATGCGTACAGCATAGCCTCCCATACGGAAAAATCATTATCCATATTTTTCTATCCTTAAAATATTAATCTGAACGATTTAACAATATCACAGAAATTAAATTGTGTCAACCTTAATTCAGCCAATTACATTTCGTGCATAAATACTGACAATTGGTGCATAAATTCACACAAGCGCCAAATTATATGATATAATAAACAAAACCATATACAAAATCATATACAAGATAATCCATAGAAAGGCGAGGTGAAGATATGCGGCTTGCGATATGTGATGACGAAAGAAATGACGCAAATAAAATTCGATTTGCTTTGCTGGACGTTGAAAACAGGCTGGAAATAGACATCTTTGAAAGCGGACAGGAATTTCTTGACAGCATAAGGGGCGGCAGAAAATACGACCTTGTATTTATGGATATCTATATGGGCAATGAAAACGGAATGGATATAGTACGGACTATGCAGACCATATCGCCCGATACTCAGGTCATATTCAGCACCGTCAGCGTTGATCATGCTGTGGAGGCTTTTGAGGTAAACGCTATCGGTTATCTTGTTAAACCCTATTGCGACGCGGATATTGTGAAGGTGTTCGCAAGGGCAAGCCTTCGCCGTGAGCGGACTAATTATACGGTACTTGTTCAGGCGGGAAGCGACAGGAAGCTATTCCGCAACGATGACGTGGTAACGATAGAAAGCGACCGTCATTATACAATGGTAACCGTAAAGGACGGAACAGTAAGCCGTTTTCATATAGGCTTTTCCGAAATTCTTCCGCTCTTCAAGGGATTTATAGAAATAAGCCGAGGACTTGCGGTCAATATGTCGTGTATAGATATGATAAAAGCGTCTGTTATAACTATGTGCGACGGCAAAAGCTACAATATCGCCAGAGGCAAGAAAGACGATGTAGTTAAACGCTATACGGAATTTGTGCTGAATAAGAATTGATTATAGTGTAGATAGGTAGAACAGCAAGGAGAAGAAAAATGGACATACAATTCATGCCTGATGTGTTTTTAAGTCACCTGATTAGCAGCCTCTACGGAGCGCTGATGATAGCAGTTATGCTTTTCTTACAGCATATTATTTTTCTGGAACACAATACCCCAAAACAAAAAAAGGTCACAGGAATAATCATTGTGGTATATATTGCCATTAAGGCGGTAGTGGTGGTATTGTTTGGCTTTTTTGACAAAAACCTCATTCTGTTATATATTGATTTTATCTCGTCAATCCTTATTTTCGTTGTGATAATATACAGCTCGATAACCGGCAGAAAAAAGGCAAAATGGCTCGGTTTATTTACCGTTGTGCCGATGTCAGGATATTATGAATTAATAACAAAGCTGTTTGAAATTCCGGTCAAAGCAGGCGCTGTCCCCGAAAAAGGAAAGATGATGTATCAAACCATTGTATGCAGCGTTATGCTTGTCGCAATCGTTGCTTTGTACTATAAAAAGCCGAAATTCATACGGGTGCTTGAACGGGATATAGAAACTCGCTCGCTAAGCGTATGGGAAGAATTGCTTTTGTGGGCAGTCGGGCTGTGGCTGTTTATATATGGATTATCATTTGAGTTCATGTTCCCCGATATCAGCAATAGTACGAATGTATATCTTGACATTTCCAACTTTTTTACCGCATTCGCTATCGTTTTGCTTGTCGTGGATTCCAACTACCGCAATTATTATTATACCACCAACATGAAGCTCCAGAAATCGCTTATCACAACAATGGCAGACCTTGTGGAAAACCGTGACGAAAACACAGGCGGTCACATTCAGCGCACCGCTAAATATGTGGAGATAATAGCCAAGAGGCTGAAAAGCGAAAACAAGTTTACCAATATTCTCACCGACAAATATATCGAGGATATGGTTGTGGCTGCGCCGCTGCATGACGTTGGCAAGATACATATTCCCGACGCAGTTCTGAACAAGCCGGGAAAGCTTGACGACAACGAATTTACTATGATGAAGACTCATGCCTCGGCAGGCGGCAAAATAATTGACCGTGTGGAAGAAAGCGTGGGAGATATTGAATATCTGCGTATTGCAAAGCAGATGGCGGAATATCACCACGAACGAATGGACGGCAAGGGATATCCCCACGGACTATCGGGAGATACAATTCCGCTTTGTGCAAGGATACTGGCAGTAGCGGACGTGTTCGACGCACTTGCCTCAAAGCGCTGCTACAAAGAACCAATGCCGCTTGACAAGGCGTTTGCCATAATCGAGCAGGAAACCGGCTCGCACTTTGATGTGGACGTTGCAAAGGCATTCCTCGACAGCCGTGCTGAAATTGAAAAATTCATAAAGGAGGAGCCTTATAGTCAAACTAACGAACAATGTGGGTAATGGCCGGACTTTCTGAGAATGAGATACTTATAAACGGTCAAGCAGAACTATGGACTATATGCATTTCGTCGGAGTCAATAAAGACAATTTGGATACACAATAACTAAATCACAGTTGACTTTTTGGTACATCTGCATAATTTTATATAATTTGTTATCCCTTTTTCCCTTTTCTTCGTATAAATATATAAAGGAAAAGGAAGGAGGATAACAGTATGGATAAAAAACTGAAACAATTATTTGATTATCAACGGTTTGAAAACAATCCTCGCTTAGCCGCAATGCTTTCCTGTACGCGTGAAAAATATGACTTTTCTGATGACGGAGAGCTTACGGATGATGAAGCCGAGGAGTTAAATGCGGCGGGCTCAATCATCAGCGATCCGAGCAGCGATAAGAGGAATTGACAATGATGGAAGCAGTGAAGGAATTTGACTCGGTTTACAAGGAGTATGAGCCGAAGGTTTCGGCGTACATAAGAAACCGTGTGAGCGACCCTGTTGAAGTGAAAGCTCTGTGTGACAATGTATTTCATAAGTTTTTGCAGAATAAGGAAAGATTCAGCAGAGAGCCTGATTCTGTTTCCAGCTGGATATATATGACAACAAAGCAGACTGTTGATGAGCATTGCCGTGTTTATGGTCTGAGCGAGGATACGGAGGAACAGACGCTCAATGCAGAATCCCTTGACAAATTGGCAGACGCACTGGAACAGCTTGATGTGAGATCGCGCGACATCATAATTCTGCACTATTACGCCCATAAAACCCTGGATCAAATAGCTGCGGCTATGGATATTTCCTGTGCTGATATAGAATTACTGTACAAGGAAGCGCTTGACAAGTTCCAAAAGTATCTCAAACTATAAATATTTACTTTTTAATAAAACCGAACCTGTATCGAATAAAAAAACGATGCGGGTTATTTGAGGTTATATGAAAAACATAATCAGGAGGAAAAAAGCTATGAATAACAGCATTTTCAGACAAAAGAGCATCGACAAAATATCATCGCCTGAAAAGCTTGACGATTATATCAAGGTCACAACGCCCAGCGTATGGATAACGCTTATCGCCATCGTACTGCTTCTTGCGGGAGCGGTAGTATGGAGTGTTTTCGGCGAGGTTGTGATACATAACGAGGACGGCACTACCGAAACAGTTGCCCCCATAACCTTTATAATGAATTGAGAGGTCGTTAAATGGCACAGAAAGCAATAAAGCAGCCGATCACTAAGGGCGTAGCAAAAGTACCGGTGATTATGCAGATGGAGGCTCTGGAGTGCGGCGCGGCTTCTCTTACTATGATACTGGCGTACTATGATAAATGGATACCCCTTGAACAGATTCGTGAGGACTGCGGGGTATCCAGGGACGGCTCAAACGCACGGAATATACTGCGTGCGGCAAGAAGCCACGGACTTGAAGCCAAGGTGTACCGTTACGGTCCCGAAAGGCTGAAAGAGGTGGGGAAATTCCCGATGATAGTCCACTGGGAGTTCAACCATTTCATCGTGCTGAACGGTTTCAAGGGGAACAAGGTTTACATAAACGACCCTGCGCGAGGAAATATCGTAATGACCTTCGAGCAGTTTGATGAGGGCTACACCGGAATTTGCCTCATGTTCCAGCCGTCAGAATCATTTGAGCCATCGGGCAAGCCGAAAAGCGTGTGGAAGTTTGCCAAGGGAAGGCTGAAGGGCGCGTCTGTGGCCATTGTTTTTGTTATGGTAACTACGCTGATAGCTTCTGTAACAGGTATTGCAATGTCGGGATT
>JBJERI010000222.1:0-1634 GCA_051882195.1 Ruminiclostridium sp.
AATACTTATTGCGGAAATTCAGCAGAACAGCAACACCACATACAGAATTTACGACTACGGCAGAGTAGGGGCAGACGGAAAGCCCCGTCAGCTTCACATTGACAAGGCGGTTGAAGTAACCGAGCTTACTCCCCCGAAATACCCCACCAAAGCACAGGGAACAGAGGAGCAGAAAAACGGCTACACAGAAACCTTGCTCCGCAGCTGCGAATACTTTAACGTAAACAAGCTGTCTGTCAGCGAAAAGGCTGATTTAGAGGCAACAGACAAGTCCTTCAACTCAATTCTCGTTCTTGACGGCGAGGGAGAAATCGACGGAGTTAAGCTTAAAAAGGGCGACTCCTGCTTTATTCCCGCAGGCTACGGCAAATACACTTTCACAGGCAAGGCAGAAGTAATACTTACGGACATTATCTGACGGCTGCACCGTGATAAAAGATCCTTTGTGCAGAGAAATGGTTGTGAATATGAAACACTATTTAGGTATTGATATAGGCGGAACCAATATTTCAGCAGGAGTTGTGGACGAAAGCTTCACCTTGCTATCAAAGGAAAAGGTGAAAACCCTGAACGAACGACCTTACAGCGAAGTGCTGGAGGATATAATCAGCGTGGCAAAGTCGGCGGTAAGTTCGGCAGGAATTGCCCTTGAGGAAATCCAAAGCGTGGGCATTGGCTGTCCCGGCACCTGCAACCGTGAAACAGGCTATGTTGAATATGCAAACAATCTTCACTGGGAAAACGTCCCTCTTGCCGCCGACATTGAAAAGGCGCTTGGAAAGCCATGCTTTTTCGATAACGACGCCAATGTTGCGGCTTACGGCGAATACCTTGCAGGTGCGGCAAAGGGAGCGAAAAACGCAGTGGTAATCACTCTCGGCACAGGAGTTGGCGCAGGAATTATCATAAACGGCGAGATTTACAGCGGATCCAATTTTGCAGGGGCTGAAATTGGGCATACGGTAATTGTCTTTGACGGAGCGCAGTGCTCATGCGGAAGAAAGGGCTGTTTTGAGGCCTATTCCTCCGCAACGGGACTTATCCGTATGACAAAGGAAGCGGCTCAGAAAAATCCTGCAAGCTTAATAAAGGAGCTTGCGGAGGCAGACGGCAAATACAGCGCAAGAACAGCTTTCAATGCGGCAAAGCTTCACGATGAAACGGGAGCGGAAGTGGTTGAAAGCTACATAAAATATCTTGCCTGCGGAATTGCCAATACCATAAATATATTCCAGCCTGATATTCTCTGTATCGGCGGCGGAGTGTGCAACGAGGGCGATAATCTTCTTATACCGCTTAAAAAGCTTGTTGCGGAAAATATTTACTCAAAAAACAGCACTAAAAACACCGAAATAGTTATTTGCAGTCTTGGAAACAACGCAGGCATAATTGGTGCGGCAATGCTTGGAAAAAAATAAAGAAAGCGAAGGAAACAGCTATGCGCAGTGATTTAATTACCGAGGGCGTTTCAAGAACCCCTCACAGAGCCTTGTTAAAGGCTTTAGGTCTTATTGACAGCGAAATGAAAAAGCCCTTTATTGCCGTTGTATGCGCGGCAAGCGACTATGTACCGGGACACGCACATCTTCATGAAATCTCAAAGTGCGTTAAGGACGGTATTAGAAACGCAGGAG
>JBJERI010000223.1:0-7694 GCA_051882195.1 Ruminiclostridium sp.
CCCTCCTTGACCGAATGGAAATAATCGAGCTTGGCAGCTACACCCGTGAGGAAAAGTTCAATATTGCCAAAAAGCACCTTATTCCAAAGCAGCTGAAAAAGCACGGCGAGGCGGCTTCAAGGGTGAAAATCGCCGACGGCGCACTTTACGGAATTATCGACAATTACACAAGAGAAGCGGGCGTCCGCAAGCTTGAACAGAAAATAGGCGAGCTTTGCAGAAAGTCTGCAAGAAAGCTGGTTGACGGCGAAAGCAAGGTATCAATCACCGAAAAGAACCTTGAGGAATTTTTAGGCGTTAAGAAATACCAGCCCGAGCTTATTGCAAAGGAAGACGAGGTTGGCGTTGTAAACGGTCTTGCCTGGACGTCGGTAGGCGGCGTAATAATGCCGCTCGAAGTGCTTGTGCTGGAGGGAACAGGCAAAATCGAAATTACAGGTTCTCTCGGCGACGTAATGAAGGAATCCGCTAAAATTGCGGTGAGCCTTGCACGCAGTCTTGCCTTAAAGTACGGCATCGACCCCGACTTCTACAAAAACAAGGATATTCACATTCATGCTCCCGAGGGCGCAGTGCCAAAGGACGGTCCGTCGGCAGGCGTTACAATGACTACCGCTCTTGTTTCGGCATTGTCGGGAATTGCGGTAAGACGTGACGTGGCAATGACGGGTGAAATTACTCTTCACGGCAAGGTATTGCCAATAGGCGGATTGAAGGAAAAGACAATGGCGGCTTATAAGGCAGGCGTAAAAACCGTATGTATTCCAAAGGAAAACCAGCCCGACCTTGCGGAATGTGAAAAGGTGGTTACGGACAATATTAAGTTTGTTATTGCGGACAATATCACCACCGTACTTGAAACGGCTCTTGTTAAGCCCTGTGAAGCAAAGCTTGAACGGGAAACCAAAACCGACGATAAAAAGGCGGAGGAAATTCCCACAAAAAAGCGCGGCAGAGCAGGCAAAAATCTTACTGTAAATTAAAATAAAAAATAATCCCCGAGTTATCTCGGGGAAAACTTTTGAACAGATATTTTTCATTGAGAAAGGAGCACAGATGAATTTCAACAACGTAAGGTTTCTCACTTCCTACGGAAAATTCAGTCAGATAAAGAAATCCGACCGATGCGAAATTGCCTTTTCGGGACGTTCAAATGTTGGTAAATCCTCCCTTATCAACAAGATAATGAACCGCAAGCAGCTTGCAAGAGTAAGCGCTGTTCCCGGAAAAACGGTGACCATAAACTTTTTCGAGCTGGAGAACATCTACATTGTGGATTTGCCCGGCTACGGCTATGCAAAGGTTGCCAAAACCGAAAAGGAACGCTGGGCGGGACTTATTGAGGGCTACCTTGCCGACGACAGACAGCTTGAGCTTGTGTTTCAGCTGGTGGACTTCAGACATAAGCCTACCGCAGACGATATAATGATGATAAATTATCTTATTGATAATGAAATACCTTTTGTTATCGTGCTTACAAAGGCGGACAAGCTGAGCAAGCGTGAGCGTGCGGAAAGACGCAGCGCCCTTATGGAGGAAATTCCCTGTGCCGATCAGATAACGATGATCGAGGCGTCCTCGGAAACGGGGGAGGGAATGGAGGAAATCCGTGCCATTATCACCGAAATTGCCGAGGGTGATTTATCTGACGAAAAGGATATAGCAGAGGACAGCCAGTCCTAAGGACACGCCGCAGATTATCCAGTTCCGTGCAATGAGTTTTTTCATTTTATCGTCGTTTTTGTTGTCGTTATAACGTTTTGCCATATTGACTCCTTTTGAACCTTCTGCATATACTATGTTATATAAAGTGTATCACAATGGTCAAAAAAAGTCAAATAAAATACTTGCATTTTTTTCAAAAGTGTGGTACATTATAAATGATATGTTTAAAGACGTTATGCAGTCAGAGTAGCATTGTGAGCTTTTCACAGAGAGCTGCGGCAGGTGGGAGCGCAGTAAAGGCAAAAATGTGAAGTGCGGCTGTTAGTCGGCAGAGGGAAAGCAAGTATCTCTGTCCGTATGCCTGCGTTAAAGGCTAAGAGCCCGATTTATCGGGGAAACGAAGTGGAACAGCGACATTATCGCCTTCGCAGATTATCTGCGGAGGCTTTTTTTATTGAAAGGGTGGGTTTATGTTTAAAAAGATAAAGGCTGATATTCAGTCAATACGAGAACGAGATCCCGCTGTTAAAAGTGATTTAGAGGTTTTCTTCCTTTATCCCAGCTTTAAGGCAATCAGAGCGTACCGCAGAGCTCATTGGTTCTATACTAAAAAGCATTATTTCATTGCAAGGGCGATTTCACAGCACGCTCTCAGAAAAACGGGAATTGAAATTCACCCCGGGGCAAAAATAGGGAAAAACCTGTTTATCGACCACGGCAGCGGCGTTGTGATCGGTGAAACCGCCGAAATTGGCGACAACTGTACAATTTATCAGAACGTTACCTTAGGCGGAACGGGCAAGGAAACAGGCAAGCGCCACCCAACTCTCGGCAACAACGTAATGGTTGGTGCAGGAGCAAGAGTTCTCGGTCCTTTCAAGGTGGGGGATAACTCCAAAATTGCGGCAAATGCAGTGGTGCTTACGGAGGTGCCGCCAAACTGTACGGCGGTAGGCGTTCCTGCAAGGGTTGTAAAGCGCAACGGCGTAAGAGTAAACGAAACAGACCTTGACCAGATTCACTTCCCCGACCCTGTTTCACAGCTTATGTGCGCTATGCAGGGCAAAATTGACTGTCTGCAAAAGGAAATCGATATACTTGAAGAAAAGAAAAAACGAATGGAGAACGAATAATGAACATTTATAATTCAGCCACAAGAAAAGTTGAGGAATTTGTACCCCATGAGCAGGGAAAGGTAAGTATGTACACCTGCGGTCCTACCGTTTATCATTACGCCCATATCGGCAATCTGAGAAGCTACATTATGGAGGATATACTGGAAAAATATCTCCGTTTTGACGGCTATGATGTAACCCGTGTAATGAACATTACCGACGTGGGACATCTTACAAGCGACGGCGACACAGGGGACGACAAAATGCTCAAGGGCGCAAAGCGCGAGCATAAGACCGTTATGGAAATCGCAAAATTCTATACGGACGCATTCTTTTCCGACTGTGCAAAGCTAAACATCAAAACTCCCGACGTTGTGCAGCCCGCAACAGGCTGCATTGACGAATTTATCAAGGTTATTTCCTCACTTCTTGAAAAGGGTTACGCTTACGAGGCAGGGGGAAATATTTACTTTGATACATCAAAGCTTGATAAGTATTATGTGTTCAACGATTTCAAGGAGGAAGATCTTGCTGTCGGCGTAAGAGAGGGCGTTGAAGAGGACGGCAACAAGCGCAATAAGGCAGACTTTGTCCTTTGGTTCACAAAGTCAAAGTTTGACGACCAGGAGCTTAAGTGGGACAGTCCCTGGGGCATTGGCTATCCGGGTTGGCATATTGAGTGCTCCTGCATCAGTATGAAGTATCTTGGCGAATACCTTGATATTCACTGCGGCGGCATTGACAATGCTTTCCCTCACCACACCAACGAAATCGCACAGAGCGAGGCTTATATCGGTCATAAGTGGTGCGGCTACTGGATGCACGTTCATCATCTTAACACAAACAGCGGCAAAATGAGCAAGTCCAAGGGGGAATTTCTCACAGTTTCGCTTCTTGAAGAAAAGGGCTACAATCCCCTTGTTTATCGTTTCTTCTGCTTGCAGTCCCATTACAGAAAGTCCCTTGTTTTCTCATGGGAAAATCTTGACAACGCAAAGACCGCTTACAATAAGATTTTAACAAGGGTTTCCGCTTTCCTCAAGGATAAGAACGGGGAAGTTGAAAAGGAAGCCTATGATAAGCTTATGGCTTCTTTCAAAGAGGCAATGGACGACGACCTGAACACCTCCAACGCAATCACCGCTCTTTACGATGTTTTAAAGGCAGACTGCAATTCAGCAACAAAGCTGGCGCTTATCGCCGAATTTGACAAGGTCCTTTCTCTCGGCATTATGGAGGGGGCAGAAAAGCTTTCCGCAGGCTCGGAGGAGGAAATTCCCGCAGAGGTTGCTGCCCTTGTTGAACAGCGCAAGGAGGCAAGAAAAAACAAGAACTTTGCTCTTGCAGACGAACTCCGTGCAAAAATCGGAGAGCTTGGCTTTGCCGTTGAGGAAACAAGACAGGGTACTGTTATCAAAAAGCTGTAAAAAATAACGCTTTTGCCGCCGCAATGCAGATTTTTGCGGCGGCTTTGCCTTGATACCGAATTGTAATGAAAATGTCATCAAATATAGCTTGCAAATTAGAATAAATTATATTATAATATAGATTGCGGGAACTTGTTCCCGTATGCAGCCGAAAGGCGGCGGCTGCGAGGCAGCCAATCTATATTACAAGGTTCGCTCAGCCGTCCAAATCTTTGATTTGGGTAACGGCGTGCGGTTCTTATAATAGATATGTCAGATGCGATATAGAAAATTACAGAAAGGTTTTAGTATAGATGTTAAAAAAGAAAATCGCTGCGGTGGTAGCAGCAGCTTCAATGATTTTTACAATGACAGGCTGCAGCCTGTTTTCACCTCAGCCCACAAGCGCTCTGGGCACTTACGATTTTGCGCAGATGCACCTTGTGCAGCTTGAAGAGCCATACGAGGGACAGCCTGTTGCAACCATTGAAACCTCTCTCGGCACAATTACCGCCGTGCTTTATCCCGAATACGCTCCAAATACGGTGGCAAACTTTATTGCAAGAGTTAACGACGGCTACTATAACGGCAAGAAAATTTACGGCGTAAATCCCGGCGCTTACTTTATAACAGGCGCAGACAACGATGAGGGAACGGCAGGCGTTACCGAGGACGGAAAGCCTATTGCCAACGAATATTCCGTTGACTTATGGCCGTTCAAGGGCGCAATGATGGCTTATAACGGCAACGCAGGCTACGGCGACAGCCGCTTCTTTATGGTAAACAATATCGACCTTACCGACGAGGACGTTGAAACTCTCCGAGGCTACAAGGACGCAGACGGCAATCAGAAAATCCCCGAGGAGCTTATTCAGGCGTTTATCAGCGAAGGCAGCGTTCCTCACGTTGCAGGACTTTACACCGTATTCGGACAGGCAATAGACGGACTTGACGTTGTTGAAAAGCTTACAGAGGTTGAAATAAACAGCGATGCAATGACTCCACTTACGGATTTATATATTAATAAGATTACACTTTCGGAATACAAAAAATAATTCTTCTGAAGGGATTATGTTATGATACGACATAAAATAATTAAAGCGGCGGCTTCCGTTTTACTGGCGGCGTCAATGTTGCTTTGCACAGCCTGCGGCGAGGATAACTCCCAGACAGGCAATATAGGTCAGGTTACGCTTCAGCCCGGCGATGTGTTTGCTGTGTTCAAAATTATGGATTACGGCGAAATCACCGTCAAGCTTTTGCCAAAGGACGCGCCCAACGGCGTTGAAAAATTCATAGAGCTTGCTAAAAGGGGCTACTATGACGGAAAGGCAATACACAGAGTTGTACCAGATTATGTAATTCAGGGCGGTTCACTTAACGGGGACGGCACAGACGGAAACGTTGCCGCCGATGAATATTTCCCCGTTGAGGTAAGCGAAAACGCAAGGCATTTTTACGGCGCACTTTGCTTTGCAAAAAGCAAGAGCGGCAATTACTGCCAGTTTTACTTTGTAAACAACAACGAGCCTGTGGACGTAAGCGCAATTGCGGAGAAAATCCGCTCCCAGCTTGCGGATGAGACAATTGCTTCAAGACTGCTGCCCGAGGAAAAGAAAACCTACGAGGATTACTGCGCAAAGCTTGAATCAATGCCCGACCCTGTAAAGGAAAAATACAAAGAGGTTGGGGGCGATTTTGCCCTTGACGGCGAATCCACCGTGTTCGGACAGACGGTTGAGGGTTTTGACGTGCTTGAAAAAATTTCACAGGTTGAGCTTGTTGCGGGAAACGAAATCGACGATAATCAGAACATTGACAGCAAGCCAATGAACGCAGTTGTTATTGAAAGCGTGGAAATAGTGGAAATACCTCTTCCCGAGCCGACAACCACCACCGAAACCGAAAAAACCAAGCGTACAAAGGCGACAACAACAGAGGATACCGCAGAAACCACTGTAATTATAACCGAAATAGGCACAGCTCCCATAACCGCTGAAACTTCAGCTCCCGAGACTTCTCCCGAAACTGCCGAGGCTGATTCTGCGCTTAACACAACGGAAGCAGTTCCCGAGGATACGGCGGAGTAACCTTGCAAATTTATAGCACATAAGTAAAAACGTATAAAAGTTACAATATAAGGCTATAATATATAGTAAAAATGTAGATTTTATATTTTATGCTTTGCTTTATCCAAAAAATGTGCTATAATATATAAATGGTGTATGTTTATTGACTGCTTACATATTTTTGTTTATATATAAAAATTCTCTGAATAAGAGAAGTAAAGAGGTATTTTGAAGTTGGAAAAATTTATAATAAACGGCGGTAAAAAGCTTCAGGGCGAGGTAAATATAAGCGGTGCGAAAAATGCTGCTGTTGCCATTATTCCTGCCACAATTCTGGCGGAAGGTCCTTGTGTTCTTGAAAATGTTCCCAATATAAATGATGTTACTATTGATTTGCGGATTCTTACCGAAATGGGCGCAGAGGTAAAAATAATCAACAAATCAACCATTCAGATAGATACAACTCACATAAGAGATACCGTTGTGCCTTACGAAATGGCTCGTTCAATGCGCGCGTCCTATTATTTCCTCGGAACGCTGCTCAGCCGTTTCCACAGGGCAAAGGTTTCAATGCCCGGCGGCTGCGACCTTGGCGACCGACCAATCGACCAACATATCAAGTGCTTCAAGGCACTTGGCGCAAATTATTCAATTGAACACGGCATTGTTGATATTTCAGCGGATAAGCTTATAGGCACGCAGATTTATTTCGACAAGGTTACGGTAGGAGCAACGATAAATGCTATGCTTGCGGCTGTAAAGGCAGAGGGGCTTACAATCCTCGAAAACGCCGCAAAGGAACCGCATATAGTGGATTTAGCAAACTTCCTCAACTCAATGGGTGCCGATATTATGGGCGCAGGCACTGATGTAATCAAAATCAGGGGAGTTAATTCCCTTAGAGGAACAAGCTATTCAATAATCCCCGACCAGATTGAAGCGGGAACATTTATGATTGCTGCTGCCGCAACAAAGGGCAATGTTCTTATCAAGAACGTTATTCCAAAGCACCTTGAGCCTATCACCTCAAAGCTTAGAAAAATCGGCGTTGTGGTGGAGGAATACGACGACAGCGTGAGAGTTATCGGTCAGGACCATTACGACCGCACCAGCGTTAAGACTATGCCTCACCCCGGCTTCCCCACGGATATGCAGCCACAGCTTGCGGCTTTGCTTACTCTTGCAAAGGGTACAAGCATTATTACCGAGGGAATATGGGACAACCGTTTCAGATACGTTGACGAGCTGAGAAGAATGGGCGCTGATATTTCCGTTGACGGAAAGGTTGCCGTAATCGAGGGCGTTGAGCATTTAACGGGCGCTCCCGTCAAGGCGGTTGACCTTCGTGCAGGAGCGGCGCTTATCATTGCAGGTCTTGAAACCAACGGCACAACCGAAATCGAGGACATTTTCCATATCGAGCGTGGCTACGAGGATAT
>JBJERI010000224.1:0-1614 GCA_051882195.1 Ruminiclostridium sp.
CCCGTTTACAGATACCCCAGCATAAACACCACAAAGCTGGTGGGCTACAGAGCGGGCTATCCCTTTGACGCAAGCGTTATCAACGCAATGGAAAAGGAAAAAATCGACATTATTCACAGCCATTGCCCCATAATGTCCACACTGCTTGCAAGGACAATACGCAAAACAAAGGACGTACCCATTATCCTTACATATCACACAAAGTTTGACGTTGACCTGCAAAAGGCTGTCAAGTCCAACCTCATCAAGACAATGTCCCTGAAATTCCTTGAGCAGAATATTTACGCCTGCGATGAGGTATGGACGGTAAGCAGAGGCGCAGGGGAAAATATGCGTAATCTTGGCTATTACGGCGATTATGTAGTAATGGAAAACGGCGTGGATTTCCCCAAGGGCAGAGCCTCCGCCGAAAAAACCGCCGAATTAAGAGCGCAGTACGATATCCCCAAGGATATGCCCCTTTTCCTTTTCGTGGGAAGATTAAGATGGTATAAGGGAATACAGATTATTCTGGACGCACTGAAAATTGCAAAGGAGCATGGCGAGCATTTCCGTATGCTTATTGTAGGCGACGGAAACGACCGACAGGAAATGGAGGAATATACCAAGAAAATCGGCATTTCCGATATATGCACATACGTTGGCGCAATCAGCGACAGAGAGCTTTTGCGTGTTTATTTCTGCGCCGCAGACCTGTTCCTTTTCCCCTCAACCTACGACACAAACGGAATTGTTGTCCGTGAAGCGGCGGCGTGCAGCCTTGGCAGCGTGCTTATAAAGGACAGCTGTGCAGCCGAGGGTGTTGAGGACGGCAGAAACGGTATCCTCATTGACGAAAACGCCGAGGCACTGGGCGCAGCGGTAATTGCCGCCTGCCATAACCTTGATGGCGTTCACCGAATCGGCGAAAACGCCGCAAACGATTTGTATATGTCCTGGGAGGATTCGGTAGCAAAGGCTTACGAGCGCTATCAGATTGTTCTTGACAGGAAAAAGAGTATGCCCCCTGTGCCACCCAAGGAGGAAAAGAAAAAGGACGAGTTTTTCGGACTGGTTGCAGATATATGCGCCGCAATAGACAAGGTTCAGGAAAGCGGCGACAAAATCAAGACCAAGGTACAGGAAAACAGTGATAAACTGAAAACCAAGGTGCAGGAAAACAGCGATAAGTTCAAAACCAAGGTGCAGGAAAATACCGATAAAATTAAGGAAACCAAGGAAAAAATTACCGAAAAGCTTTATGAGAAGATAGAGAAGAAATAAATTTCTGCTTGTTAAAAGGGGGCGCTGCCCCCTTTTTTATTTCCCCTCGCCGTGGGGCGAAAAGGGAGTCCCCTTTTCAAATCCCGTTTTGTGTTTGTTTGGGTTTGTGAGTTGGTGGGGAATGGGCTACTCGCCCCCTTTCCCTCGTTTTTGTGTTGGCTTTGTTTTGTAGGTTGGTTTAAAGGGGGCTACTCGCCCCCTTGATAGCCTTGGTTTTGATTATAATGAAGCGATAACCCCTCGCCCCATTTCTTTGGTTGCGCAAAGAAATGGGGGAAAGAAACGCACTCGCTCACGCGCCGCGAGTGGCTTTGTAAAACTCGCTTTGCGAGTTTTAAGGGGTGTAGTGCT
>JBJERI010000225.1:0-33979 GCA_051882195.1 Ruminiclostridium sp.
AGTCGGAATAGATGCTGTCCATTTTTTCACCCTCCCCTGCCGCTTAACGGCATTAACTGTTTGCAATGAATTTTAACTTGTCTTTATAATATCATTTGTTTCCGTCATCGTCAACACTGCATTAACAGAATTTTTCAACAATTATGATATTTCCTATTGAAATAATACTTTTGTATGATATAATTATATAGGTTACAAATAATGAAAGTGTTTGCAGATTATCACCCAAAGCACGATTTTGATATTGCTTTGATAAAAGCTCTTAAATCAAAAATATACGAGCTGTTCAAAAAAGTAAAACCGCCATTGCTGCAATGACGGTTTTCTTGATTTTATTTTCAAAATCAGCTGATTATTGTCTGCACAAAAAAACAGCCCGATTAAATCGGACTGTCTGGTGCGGAGGATGGGACTTGAACCCACACGAGAACACTCCCACTACCCCCTCAAAGTAGCGTGTCTGCCATTCCACCACCTCCGCACAGGAGGTTATTTACTTTGTTGATTATACCTTATGTAATTGTGAGGGACTGTCGGTTTTGTTCTCTCTCCCGACTGCTGTTATATTATATCACGATTTTTTGCATTTGTCAACACTTTTTTCAAAAATTTTTCAAATAATTTTGAAACGCCGTAAACCTGCTGTTAAAGCCGATTTACGGCGTTTCTTGTTAAGATAATCTGTTCCTAAAATCGGAATATCCGAATTTTTTTATATTTTTTATTTCGCCATTGGCGGTCAATAACTCAATTGAGGGCAATGCCATACCATTGAATGTGTTATTTTTTACCATTGAGTAAATCGCCATATCGGTAAAAATCAGCTTATCTCCAATTTTAAGCGGCTCATCAAAGGAATAATCCCCTATAATATCTCCTGCAAGGCAGGTGTTACCGCCAAAACGGTAATCAAACTTTTTCTCGCCCTTTTCGCCGCTGCCAATAATAAACGGGCGATATGGCATTTCAAGCACATCGGGCATATGACATGCCGCCGACGCGTCAAGTATTCCAATGTCAATTCCGTTATGCACAATTTCCAGCACCGTTGAAACAAGATAGCCTGCGTTGAGCGCAACCGCCTCTCCCGGCTCAATATAAACCTCAAGTCCGTATTCATTGCGGATTTTTGTAATGCACCGTTCAAGGCGTTCTATGTCATAATCTGAACGTGTAATGTGATGTCCGCCGCCGAAATTCAGCCATTTAAGCCGTGGGAAATACTTGCCGAACTTTTGGGTTACCACGTTGAGAGTCGCCTCTAAATCATCGGAATTTTGCTCGCATAGGGTGTGGAAGTGAAGACCCTCAATTCCGTCAAGCAAATCCTCTCTGAAATTATCTGCGGTAACCCCAAGCCTTGAACCGGAAGCGCAGGGGTCGTAAATTGCGTGGTCGCTCTGGGTGGAAAACTCGGGGTTGATTCTGATACCGCAGCTTGCTTTGCCCTTTACCCTGTTCTTATACTTTTCCCATTGGGAAAAGCTGTTGAACACAATATGGTCGCATATTTCCGCAATTTCGTCTATTTCATCTTCAAGATAGGCGGGGGAAAAAATGTGGTTTTCCCCTTTCATTTCCTCATAGCCAAGCCGTGCCTCGTAAAGACCGCTGGCGGTTGCTCCGCTTATGTAGGAGCGTATCAGCGGATAGGTTGCAAATGCGGAATAGCACTTCTGTGCAAGGAGAACATGACAGCCTGTGCGCTGTTCAAGGCCTTGCAGAATTTTCAGATTGTCAATAAGTTTCTGCTCATCAATAACATAGCAGGGCGTCTTAACCTTCGATAAAATTTCCTTAAGCTCCATCAGTCCACCAAGGTCGGGTTAAAGGTTTCCTGCCAGGGAAGTCCCCACTTGTTAAGCGCTTCCATAAACGGGTCGGGGTCAAATTCCTCAATGTTGAATACACCCGGGCCTTTCCAAGTGCCTGTCATAAGCATCATTGCGCCTATCATTGCAGGAACGCCTGTGGTATAGCTGATTGCCTGTGAGCCAACCTCCTTGTAGCACTCCTGATGGTCGCATACGTTGTAAACGTAGTACTTAACGTCCTTGCCGTCCTTTTTGCCCTGCATAATGCAGCCGATATTTGTCTTGCCCTTTGTTCTTGGGCCAAGAGAAGCGGGATCGGGAAGAACAGCCTTTAAGAACTGTAACGGAACGATCTGCTTTCCCTCAAATTCAATAGGCTCAATGCTGGTCATTCCCACGTTTTCAAGGCATTTAAGGTGTGTGAGATAGCTCTGTCCGAAGGTCATAAAGAAGCGGATACGCTTGATTCCCTTAATGTTTATGCCGAGAGATTCAAGCTCCTCGTGGTGAAGCAGATACATATCCTTTTCGCCCACCTGATCGAAATTATAAACACGCTTTATCTCCATTGGCTTTGTTTCAACCCAATGTCCGTCCTCCCAATAGCTGCCGTTGGCGCTTACCTCACGGATATTGATTTCGGGGTTGAAGTTGGTTGCAAAGGGGTAGCCGTGGTCGCCGCCGTTGCAGTCAAGAATATCAATGTAATTTATCTCGTCAAAATAATGCTTCATTGCATAAGCGCAGAAAACGCCCGTTACACCCGGGTCAAAGCCGCTTCCGAGAAGTGCGGTAATGCCTGCCTTTTCAAAGCGTTCCTTGTACGCCCACTGCCACTTGTACTCAAACTTGGCGGTGTCCAGAGGCTCATAGTTTGCCGTATCAACATAATGTGTTTTTGTTGCAAGACAAGCGTCCATTATGGTTAAATCCTGATAAGGCAGTGCAAGATTAAGCACAACCTCGGGCTTGAACTCATTGATAAGAGCGATAAGCTCCTCAACGTTGTCCGCATTTACCTGTGCGGTGTGGATAATTGTCTTAGTCTTGCCCTCAAGCTCAGCCTTGAGCTTATCGCATTTTGACTTTGTTCTGCTGGCAATCATAATCTCGGTGAAAACCTCGCTGTTCTGACAGCACTTGTGAATTGCAACGGAAGCAACGCCGCCGCAGCCGATAATCATACATTTTCCCATTATAATTCTCCTTTTTCTGTGTTAATAGATAACAATAATTCACGCATTACCTTACAGGCAACCGCCGTTGACGCTCCGCTTGGGTCAAGCATTGGCGAAAGCTCGTTTACGTCTGCCCCCACTATATTAAGCCTGCTGACCTTAATAATTCCCCCGAGCAAGTCCATAAAGCTTATTCCTCCTGCCTCGGGAGTGCCTGTTCCGGGGAAAACCGACGGATCCAGCACGTCAAGGTCTATTGTAAAATAAACAGGCTTGCCTTTCAGCTTTTCCACGATTTCATCAAGGGTATCAAGGTTGAATTTATTAGTATAAACGTGTTCCCTGCCCCACTGAAATTCGCTTCTGTCCCCTGAGCGGATTCCGAACTGATAAATCCTGTTATCCCCCAATATATCCCAGCAGCGGTGCAGAACGCAAGCGTGAGAAAGCTTTGTACCGAGATAATCATCACGCAAATCCGCGTGAGCGTCAAAGTGGATAATGTGCAGGTCGGGATATTTTTCCGCAGCGGCTCTTACTGCGCCAAGTGTAACAAGGTGTTCTCCGCCCATCATTACGGGGATTTTTCCCGCCGAAATTACCTGCATTGTATAATCGGTAATCATATCAAGAGTGCGCTCGGGACTGCCGAAGGGCAATTCCAGCTCGCCGCCGTCATAAACGCTTATGTCCGTTAAATCCTTGTCCTGATAGGGGCTGTAGGTTTCAAGCCCGAAGCTTTCCGACCGCATTGCCTTTCCCCCGAAGCGTGTGCCGGGGCGATACGAGGTGGTGCTGTCAAAGGGCGCACCGAAAATTACTATATCGGCGTCGTAAAATTCACTTTCGCAGCCGATAAAGGTTTCAACATTCTTCTTCAACATGTTCAAGCAAGTCCTCCACATAATTTGGCAATGCAAATGCACCTCTGTGCAGCTCCGAATTGTAATATTTTGTGGCAATTCCGAGAGAATTCCACCTTTTCTCGTCCATATCCCTTATGGGGTGGAATTTCTTTGAAGCAAAGCCGAAAAGCCAGTGTCCCGAGGGATAAGTGGGAATATGCGCCTGATAAACCTTGCTTATGGGGAAGGATTCCACAATGCGCTTGTGGGCTCTCTGCATTGCCACAGCGTCATCGTGATAGAATGGGCTTTCGTGCTGATTTACCATTATTCCTGTTTCGTTAAGTGCCTTGTAGCAGTTGCCGTAAAATTCCTTTGTGAAAAGTCCCTCTCCGGGGCCGAAGGGGTCAGTTGAATCAACAATAATAAGGTCGTATTTGTTTTCGCATTTGCGGATAAATTTAAGTCCGTCCTGAATATAGACATTGACTCGTTTATCGTCAAAGGCACAGGCGGTCTTGGGGAGATACTCCTTGCAGACTTCGATTACCTGTTCGTCAATTTCCACCATATCAATGTTTTCAATGGTGCTGTATCGGGTAAGCTCACGGATTACTCCCCCGTCCCCTGCTCCGATTACAAGCACATTTTTTATGTCGGGATTTACCGCCATGGGAACATGAACGATCATTTCGTGATAAATGAACTCGTCCTTTTCCGTAAGCATCATATAGCCGTCAAGAGTGAGAAATCTGCCGAATTCCTCCGACTGAAAAACGTCAATGCGCTGAAAATCGCTTTTGCCGCTGTAAAGCTGTTTGTCCACCTTAATGGACAGCTTTACGTTTTTTGTGTGAAATTCACTGAACCATAAATCCATATTGAACCTCCTTTAAGAGATTATCTGATAACGTTGAGCCGCTCAATTTTCATATCCTCCGCTCCAGTCATGAAACAGCCCTTTTCCTTGGCGTAAATTATATATTCAATTATTTCCTCAGTAACCGTTTCGCCCGGCGCAAGAATGGGTATTCCTGGGGGATAGCACATTACAAACTCGCTGCAAATTCTGCCTGCGGTTTCACGGAGTGGAAGAGATTCCTTTTCGGCATAGAAAGCCTCTTGGGGCGTACGCTCCACAAGGGGATTGATATACTCATGCTCAAGCATACCCGTTTTGTCCTTTTTGTACCGCCTGCGAATTTCGGAAAGCGCCCCTACAAGCCGCTCAATATCACGCTCTCTGTCCCCTACCGAAACATAAGCGAGAATGTTTCCCATATCCCCAAATTCCGTCTGGATATCGTATTCATCATGGAGAATATCATACACTTCAATTCCCGCAAGCCCCGTTTCAAGAGTATTTATGGAAAGCTTGGTTATATCGAAATCATAAATGGTATCACCGTTGACAATTTCTCTTGAATAAGCGTAAAAATCCCCTATCTGATTTATTTCCTCCCTTGCGTATTCCACAAGGTCAATAACCTTATCAAAAATTGCCTTGCCGTTAAGGGCAAGATTTTTTCTTGAAAGGTCAAGACTTGACATAAGCAGATAAGAGCCGCTTGTGGTCTGAGTAAGATTGATTACCTGCCGTACATAGCCGTGGCTTACGTTTTTGCCGATAAGCAGAAAAGAGCTTTGAGTAAGAGAGCCCCCCGACTTGTGCATTGAAACGCTTGCCATATCTGCGCCAACGCTCATTGCCGTTGCGGGAAGTCTGTCGTTGAAATAAAAGTGAGTACCGTGGGCTTCATCCACCAGCACCAGCATTCCCTTGCTGTGAGCGTAATCGGTTATTGCCTTCAGGTTGGAGCAAATGCCGTAATAGGTGGGGTTATTGACAAAAACCGCCTTTGCGTCGGGGTTATCGTCGATTGCCTTTTTAACGTCCTTAACCGCCATTCCAAGGGATATTCCAAGGCGCTCGTCCGTATCGGGGTTAACGTAAACAGGCACAGCGCCGTTTAAAATCATTGCGTTGATTACCGAGCGGTGAACATTTCGGGGGAGAATTATTTTATCCCCACGCTTTGCAGCGGTAAAAACCATTGCCTGAACGGAAGAGGTAGTTCCCCCCACCATAAAAAATGCGTAGGCTGCGCCGAATGCGTCCGCCGCTAACTCCTCCGCTTCCCGTATTACCGAAACAGGGTGGCAAAGATTATCCAGCGGCTTCATTGAATTAACGTCAAGGCTCATGCATTTCTTCCCGAGAAAAGCCGTTAACTCGGGATTGCCTTTTCCACGCTTATGTCCCGGCACGTCAAAGGGCACTACCCTGTTGCCTTCAAATTCCGTCAGCGCCTCCGCAATAGGCGCTCTGTCCTGATTAAGTCTATACATACTGCCTCTTAATAAATGTTGCTGCCGCTGAAAATCTCTATCATTTCCTGCCGCAAACTGTTTGTAATATCAAGCCTTGTTTTGGGCGGAAGCTCGTAAACGTCGGCATTGAACAGGTAATTCTGCAAATCTATTTCCTTGATAAGCATTTTTGTGTGGAATATATTTGACTGATAAACATTCACGTCCACTGCGTCATAGCGCTTTATTATGCTGTCGTCAATGTAGTCCTGAATTGAGGTTATTTTGTGGTCAAGGAAAAGCTTTTTTCCGCTTATGTCCCTTGTAAAGCCACGAATTTTGTAGTCCATTGTGATAATGTCCGAGTCAAAGCTGCCAATAAGAAAATCAAGGGTGCTGAGCGGCGTTATCTCTCCGCAAGTTGCAACGTCAATGTCAACTCTGAAAGTGGCAATGCAGGTCTCGGGGTGATATTCGGGATAGGTATGTACCGTTACATGGCTTTTGTCAAGGTGTCCCACAACGGTATCGCCGCTTAGGTTTTTCACCATACTCTCCTCTGCAATAAGGAATGTAACACTTGCGCCTTGGGGCTCGTAATCCTGTCTTGAAATATTCAGCACATGAGCGCCTATCATTTCCGTTACCTGCGTTAAAATACCCGTTAAACGCTCGGAGTTGTACTGCTCGTCAATGTAAGCGATATAGTCCCGCTGCTCACGCTCCGACTTTGCGTAACACACGTCGTAAATGTTGAAGCTGAGGGACTTTGTAAGGTTGTTGAATCCATAAAGCTTTAATTTGTTTTCCATCGGCAAATCCTCGCAAAAAATAAAATAGCCCAGATGTATGGGAAAAATCCATCTACACTTGAGCTACATATATCAATATAAAATTTGCCTCACATAAAAAGGCTTTGATTAGAGTCTATATAGCAAGAACTACTTTTACTACTCTTATTGACTGTTTCACAAGTGTGATATGCATACTGCACACGGTTGTAAGTAACCAACTTATAAAATTTCAATAAGGCAACAGAAGTTGCCGTGTTTTCGGCATTTGACCCAGCTGTCCGTATGGCTATATATTTCTTTCGAAATGGTCAAAAATTCTTGTAAGGTCTAACCTCTCGTTTATTATACATTATTTCGTCGGAAAATGCAATAGAAATTTGCATAAAATTTTCGTAAACCGTCATTTACCGAAATAAGCCCATTGACAAACCACTGAAAAACGGTGTAAAATCTAATCAGAAAGGACTTGATACTATGAGAAACGAAGAAATTTACGGATACATTGACCACACCTTATTAAAGGCAACAGCAACGTGGGAGCAGATAAAAGCCTTATGCGATGAAGCGGTAAAATATCATACCGCCTCGGTATGCATTCCCCCAGCATATATTTCAAGAGTGCGAAAAGAATACGGCAAAGACTTCAATATCTGCACGGTAATTGGCTTTCCTCTGGGCTATAATACCACAGCAGTCAAGGCTTTTGAAGCGGAGGACGCCATAAGAAAGGGCGCTGATGAAATCGATATGGTAATAAATCTTGGGGACGTGAAAAACGGTGAACTTGATAAAGTCGAGGAAGAAATAAAGGCGGTTAAAGCCGCCTGCGGAAAGCATATTCTGAAAGTAATTATCGAAACCTGCTATCTTACGGAGCAGGAGAAAATCAGCCTTTGCAAGGCGGTGACAAACGCAGGAGCGGACTTTATCAAAACCTCCACCGGCTTTGGCACGGCTGGAGCAACCATTGAAGATATTAACCTTTTCAAAGCCAATATCGGCGAAAATGTCCGTATGAAAGCTGCAGGCGGCGTTAAATCCAAGGCGGATATTGAAATGTTCATTGAGGCAGGCTGCACAAGAATAGGCACCAGCTCCGCCATAAAAATTCTTACGGGAGAGGAGAACAAAAATGAGTATTGAGCGTGTTTTTCTTATTGTGCTTGACAGCGTTGGTATAGGAGAAATGCCCGACGCAGACCTTTACGGCGACAAGGGCAGCAATACGGTCAAGGCCTGCTTTTCAACAGGAAAGCTTGATGTTCCCTTTATGAAAAAATTAGGACTTTTCAACATTGAGGGCAACGGCTACGGCGGAATATGCCAAAAGCCAATAGGCTCATACGGCCGCTTTGCGGAAAGCTCAAAGGGCAAGGACACTACCACGGGACACTGGGAAATTGCAGGAATTATTTCCGAAAAACCAATGCCTACTTATCCCAACGGATTTCCAGCTGATGTAATAGAGGAATTTGAAAGGCACACAGGCAGAAAGGTGCTTTGCAACAAGCCATATTCGGGCACTGAGGTAATAAAGGACTACGGCAGAGAGCATATTGAAACAGGTGCGCTTATTGTTTATACCTCCGCTGACAGCGTTTTTCAGATTGCCGCTCATGAGGAGGTTGTGCCCGTGGAGCAGCTTTACAAATACTGCGAAATTGCAAGAGAAATGCTTCAGGGACAGCACGGAGTAGGTCGAGTTATTGCCCGTCCCTTTACGGGAGAATATCCCTTTGCAAGAACTCCGCGCCGCCATGATTATTCCCTTGTTCCACCTAAGGAAACTATGCTTGACGCAATAAAAGCGGAGGGCCTTGCAGTAAGAGGCGTGGGAAAAATATACGACATTTTCGCAGGAAAAGGCATTACTTCCACCGTCCGCACCGTAAGCAACGACGACGGAATGGAGAAAACCTTTGAAATTGCTAAGGAGAATTGGCGCGGTCTTTGCTTCGTAAATTTAGTTGATTTTGATATGACCTACGGTCACAGAAACGACGTAGAAGGCTACACAAACGCACTGAACAAGGTGGACAGACAGCTTGAAAAGCTTTGCGGAATGATTGGAGATAACGACATTGTTATGATAACCGCCGACCACGGCTGCGACCCAATAACTCCAAGCACCGACCATTCGAGAGAATACACTCCTCTGCTGATTTACGGAAAGAAAATCAAATCGGGAGTTGATTTAGGCACAAGAAATACCTTTGCTGATATAGGCAAAACCGTCTGTGATATTCTTGACGTTCCCGAAAGCATTTGCGGCACTTCATTCAAAGGCGAAATACTGTAATCACCACTTGACATTGAGCAGGTTTCATTGTATAATAGAATAAAGCATATCTATTTACTATGATTTAGGAGTGATTATATGAAAATTTCAACTAAAGGAAGATACGCACTGCGCCTTATGGTTGACCTTGCAATAAACGACAACGGAGAATATATTCCCCTTAAATCCATATCGGCAAGGCAGGAAATATCAGATAAATACCTTGAGCAGATCATAAATGCGCTGGGAAAGGCAGGCTATGTCAAGAGCCTGAGAGGAGCGCAGGGCGGCTACAAGCTGGCTCATTCTCCCTCGTTTTACACAGTGGGAATGATCCTGCGGCTTACCGAGGGCAGTCTTGCCCCCGTTGCCTGTCTTGAGGATAACGTAAACCGCTGCGAGCGTGCGGCAGAGTGTTCTACTCTCTTTGTATGGGAAAAGCTTTACGAGGCAATAAGCAACGTTGTTGACGGAATTACAATTGCTGATATAGTTGAGAATTACAAGAAGATTTCGGGCAGCGATTACTCTATATAAATTAGTGGGGTTTTCCCCACTTTTGCTTTTTATGGGAAAAATCTGCTTAAAAGCTTGAATATGCACTGATTTTGATATATAATAGCTTTTGTAACAAACAAATTCACTTGGAAAGGACAATATAAAATGATTGCACTTATTACAGGAGCAAGCTCGGGTATCGGCAGAGCTATGGCGAAAAATCTTGCCTCAAAGGGCTTTAATCTTATCCTCGTTGCAAGACGTCAGGAACGGCTTGAAGAGCTGAAAGCTGAGCTAAAGAGCAAATACGATGTCAAAGTTAAGGTAATCTGCAAGGATTTAAGCGTAGTGCAGAACTGCATTGATTTGCACGATGAGGTGAAGAAAGTCAACATCGACATTCTCATCAACAACGCAGGCTTTGGTCTGTTCGGACGTTTTGATGAAACCGACCTTGACACAGAGCTTAAAATGATTGACATAAACATTAAGGCTGTTCACGTTCTCACAAAGCTGTTCCTTAAGGATTTCAGAGAGAGAAACTACGGCTTTATCCTTAACGTTGCTTCAATAGCAGGCTTTATGGCAGGACCTATGCTTGCAACCTACTATGCCACAAAGAATTACGTTCTCCAGCTTACAAAGGCGATTTACGAGGAGCTCCGTGCAGACAACTGCAATGTTTACATAGGCGCATTGTGTCCCGGACCTGTTCAGACCGAATTTAACGAGGTTGCAGGCGCAGAATTTGCCACAGCGGGAATTACCGATACCGAGGCCGCAGATTATGCAATCAACAAAATGTTCGACGGCGAGCTTATCATAATCCCAACAGCAAAAATAAAGGCTACTGCCATTGCCGCAAAACTTGCTCCCACAAAGCTTATGCTTAAGGCAACAATGACTGTTCAGCGTGCAAGAACGGAAATGGGAAAGGAAGAAAAAGACGAGGAGTCCGAGGAAGAATAATAGCTGTAAGCACCTGTTTCGGCAGGTGTTTATTTTCAGGTATAAAATATAAATATTACCTTATTTTTTCTTTAAATATATATTGAAATATATGAATTTCGTGGTATAATTATTGTATAACAAAAGGAGGATACAAAATGAAGGACATAACAATTTCAGATTCAGTTAAATATATCGGTGCAGACGATACAACCCTTGATTTATTTGAAAGCCAGTATAAAATTCCAGGCGGCGTTTCCTACAACTCTTATGTAATTCTTGACGAAAAAATCGCCGTGCTGGATACAATCGACAAGAGAAAAACAGACGAATGGTTCGGTAATCTTGAAAAGGCTCTTGACGGAAAAAAGCCTGATTATCTCATTATTTCACATCTTGAACCCGACCACGCCGCTAATATTCAGAATTTCGCCGAAAAATATCCCGAGGCAAAGCTTGTTATTTCCGCAAAGGGACTTACAATGCTGCCCCAGTTCTTTGAAATAGACAGCCTTTCCGACCGCAGCATTGCCGTTAAGGAGGGAGATACTCTTGACCTTGGCAAGCATAAGCTTACATTTATTACAGCGCCTATGGTTCACTGGCCGGAGGTTATGGTTGAATACGAAAGCACGGAGAAAATTTTGTTTTCCGCCGACGCTTTCGGCAAATTCGGTGCGCTTTGCACAGAGGAAGACTGGACGGACGAGGCAAGGCGTTATTTCATCAACATTGTGGGCAAATACGGCGGACAGGTTCAGGCCTTGCTGAAAAAAGCGGCTGCCCTTGATATTCAGACAATATGCCCCCTCCACGGCCCTGTTTTAAAGGAAAACTTAGGCTTCTACATTGGCAAATATCTCACATGGAGCAGCTATGAGCCAGAAGAGGACGGCGTGCTTGTTGCCTGCGCTTCAATTCACGGCAATACAAAGAATGCCGCTCTTAAAATGGTTGAGCTCCTTAAGGAAAAAGGCGCAAAGGTTACCTTTATGGATATTACAAGAGAGGATATGGCAAAGGCTGTTTCGGAAGCGTTCAGATACAGCAAAATTATTCTTGCCGCTTCCTCCTATGACGGCGGAGTTTTCGCTCCAATGGATAATTACCTTGGCAGACTTGCCCACAAGAATTTCCAGAACCGCAAGGTTGGCATTATTGAAAACGGCTCATGGGCGCCAAGCGCAGGAAAAACCATAAAGGCTGCTCTTGAGGGAATGAAAAATATCACAATCTGCGAAAATACCGTTACAATAAAGTCTGTTGCAAAGGCGGACAATATTGAGAAAATGGAATTGCTTGCAGAAGAAATTCTGGACTGATTGTTTATGCATAACTATAAAGCCGCTTTTGATGTTTGCGTCAAGGGCGGCTTATTAAATCGGAATTACAGAGGTTATTCAGATGGAAGAGCAGGTTAAGGATTATTTAGACAAATATCCAAGCGAAATTGTTGATATGTTCAATAACTTAAGGGAAATTATCTTCGGCAGCGTTTCGAGCAAACCTACGGAAACCTTATGGGCAAAATTTCCAAGCTATTATGTGGGTGAAGCTTTCGTAAGGCTTATTCCCTTTAAAGACCATATCAACGTTGAGGCAAAAGCGGTACTTCTGCACAAGGAAGAATTGGCAGGCTATAAAATCACTCCAAAGGGAATGCTGCAAATCTATTTAAAACAGGAAATACCCTTTGAAATCCTGAAACAGATTTTTGCAGAAACCTTAGTGCAATAATTTCCATTTGCAAAGCCCATAAACCTGTTTAAAACGCAATAACGAAATTATCCTGAGCAATATTGCATTTTCAGACTACGCCACTTTACGCAGAGAAATGTTTGAGCAAAGGCTTATAAACAGATTAAGCGATGGGTCGGAGTATTGGCGGGAATAATGAATGGAAAGTAAATCATTTGGGCAAATTTTTTACCAAATCGGAATTTGATGTGGGGGAATGAATATGAAGATAAAATGCGTATGGGAACATAAAGGCAATGACAGCATTTTGTATGCGGTTAATTTTATCGGAGCCTTTACAAGAGGTCCATCCAAAGTTGCGGCGATTGAAAAAATGCCTTCGGAAATCACTTCCTACCTAAAGTGGAAGGGAGATTTTGCGTCTGACTCTCTTGAGCCTGAAATTGTTCAGGAGAAAATTTCCGGACTGACAATTTCCGATGGGGATTCTGACGTCATTTTTGACGAGGAAAGAAAAGAATTAAATATATCTGAATACTTGGAATTAAAGGCGATTGCATTAAAATCAGCGCAGGATTTTCTAACGCTGTACCATGCAATACCGGATAAAAACAAAAGCTGTTTGCCGGCAAGACTGACTTTCTACGGGCAAATCCCCCGTACTACATTTGAAATGTATGAGCACACAAAAAATGTCAATGAATACTACTTTGGAGAAATTGGTGTTTCTGCGGATAACAAAGGAAGTATTTTGGAATGCAGAGAACGAGGCTTTGCATTATTGGAAACCCTGCCTGATTTCTTAAGTAATAGAGTTTATCTTGGTAGTTACAGCGAAGAATGGTCATTAAGAAAAGTTCTGAGACGTTTTATTTGGCATGACAGAATACATGCGAGAGCCATGTACCGAATGGCAATAAAGACATTTGGGAATAATGCAGTGCCGAATGTTTTTGGCTTTGAGGTTTAACATACCTTATATCAAACTCATAACCCCAATTTACATATAAGCACAAAACCAGCCTGAGAAGATCACTCCTCTCAGGCTTTTATGCTTTATAATATGCTGCTTTATTTCCCCATTCTCTTTTCAAGAGCCTCGTTAATGATTTTCAGCGTTGCAATTCGTGCATATTTCTTGTCATTGGCTGGAATAATGTGCCACGGTGCAAAATCGGTGGAGGTCTTTTCAATCATTTCGTTTACCGCAATCTCGTACTTATCCCACTTTTCACGGTTGCGCCAGTCCTCGTTGGTGATTTTCCACTGCTTTTCGGGAGTATTCTGACGTTCGGTAAAGCGCTTAAGCTGTTCGTCCTTGTCAATTTGCAGCCAGAATTTAAGCACTACCGCTCCCGAACAGGTTAACTCGTCCTCGAACTCGTTCATTTCCTGATAAGCCATAGACCAGCGGCTTTCGGGAGTAAAGCCCTCAAGACGTTCCACCATAACTCTGCCGTACCAGGTGCGGTCGAAAATTGCAATGTGTCCCGTTTTGGGCAGCTTGTTCCAGAAACGCCACAGATAATGACGGTTAAGCTCGTGCTTATCGGGTGCGGCAACAGGCACAGCCTCATACCCTCTCGGGTCAAGTGCGGCGGAAATTCTGCGGATATTGCCGCCCTTTCCTGCGGCGTCCCAGCCCTCAAAGGCAATTACAACAGGGATTTTCCTTGCGTACAGCTTTGAATGAAGCTTAGAAAGCTTTTTCTGCTCCTGTTCAAGCAGCTTGTCATATTCCTCGTCGGTAAGACAAGGCGAAAGGTCAATTTCGTTAAGCTTAGGCATTTTGAGCAGCTTGAACTGTTTCATTTCAACCGTTCTTCCCTTTGCAGTTGCAGAAATATCCTTGCTTCCGTCAAGGGCGGCTCTTATGGATTTGCACAGCGCCTTGTAAACAGCAAGCACAGCCGTGCGCTTATCGTTTGAGGGGATAACATTCCAGGGCGCATGCTCCGTGTTTGTGTAGTTCAACATTCCGTCATATTCTTCATAATACTTGTCGTATTTCTTGTTACGCTTAAGGTCAAGCTCATTTACACGCCATTCCGTCACCTTTGAGTCCATAAGCTTTTCAAAGCGCTTTTTCTGCTCGTGCTTGTCAATTGTGAGGAAAAATTTTATTATAAGATAGCCGTCGTCAGTAAGCTGTCTTTCGAAAAGGTTTACCCCGTCAAGACGGTGGATGTACTCCTTTTCGCTTATTCCGTCCTCAAGAAAGGCTCTGGCGGTTTCCTGATACCAGGAGCGGTCAAGTATAGTCATTCTGCCCTTTTCGGGGATAATTTTCCAGAAACGGTGCATAAGCGGCATACGTTTTTCGGCGGCGGTAGCCTTGGCGGTTGAATAAACCATAAAGCTGCGGGGGTCAAGGCAGGATATGGTTTTGCTTATCATTGAGCCTTTTCCGCTTGCGCCGAATCCCTCAAAAAGTATAATAACAGGCAGTCCCTTTTCCTTGATTTCCTGTTCAAGGAGAATAAGCTGCTTTTTGTAAAGGGCAATTTCCGATTTATATTGTTCCTTTTCGGTTTTAACGGTTAAATCCACAAGTTCAAGCATAACAATGCCGCCTTTCAGAATAATTTTGTTATACTTATTATAGCACAAGTTTTAACATAATGCAAGAAAAATGTGCAGAATTAACAAACCCTCTCATTGTTCAATGGGAGGGTCAATGTTATTGCGGAAGCCCCTCTTTTAAGGCTTCCGCATTGTTTTTCATCAGGTCAACATAAGTTACGCCCTTGTCAAAATCCTCTTTGCTGACATTGTGGCAGGAGTGAAGCATAAGCGCCTTTGCGCCCGTCTGATTTGCAATGGAATCCGCCATTGCGTGATTGCCAAGCTCCACATAGAAAACAGCCGGCAGGCTGTTTTCTTCAATGCGTTTTACAAGCTTTGCAACGGTAGCGGCACTTGCGTCCGTTTCGCCCGAGCAGCCGGGAAACGCCGCATAATAGGAAAGTCCAAATTCATCGGCAAAATATCTGAAAGGAAAACGGTCGCCGAAAACCAGCATTTTCTTTGAAGCGGCGTCAACCACCTGTTTTATTTCATCGTCAACAGCCTGAATTTCAGCGTTGTAGGCTGCGGCATTTTCAGCGTAAGCTTCTGCGTTTTCCCTGTCAATTTCGCTTATTGCGCCGCATATTGCGTTTACCATTGCAATTGCATTTTTCGGTGAAGTCCATATATGCTCGTCGTATTCGATTTCGTCGCTGTCCCTTTCCTCCTCCGCCTCCATTCCGTCAACTATTTCCTCTTCCACTACGGAAACGGTATCCATCATTTTCAGCACCTTCATTTTTGAGGTATCAACGGCGGACAATATTTTCTCTACCCAAGCGTCGCCCTCTCCGCCGATGTAAATAAACAGGTCGGCATTCTGTACTGCCGCAATGTCCTGCGGCGAGGGCTCAAAGGAGTGTATTTCCGTTGCGGGGCTTACCAGCATTTTTATATTTGCGTTATCTCCTGCAATGGCTCTTGCAAAATCATATTCGGGAAAAATGGTAGCAACAACGCTTATTTTCCCGTCGCTGCTCTTTACGTCCGCACTTCCGCAGGCGGTAATTCCAAGCATTATTGCTGCACAAAGCAGTATTGATATTATCTTCTTCATATTAAATCCTTCTAAATTTGAAATCGGGTTTCAGTTTCATATTGTATTATACATTATTATTATATCCTTGTCAAGTAAATTAAAAAAATGTACTCTTTATGCGCCAACCTTCAACAACTTTCCGAAACAACCCACGCAATAAAAGGCGGAACAGCGCGTCAAGGCACTTGACAAGAAAATATGCACCGCCGAAGCAGTGCATATTTTCCAAAGATATAAGTATAAGAAAGAAGAATGAAATAGGTATAGACTCATTCCTTTACCGAGCCTGAAACAAGGTTCGAGTAAATGAATTTTTGGAGGCTGATGAAGATGATAAGGGACGGGATAATGCAGATGATGATACCTGCGAAGATTACTTCCCATCTTGCGCCGTATGGACCAATGAAGCGGTAAAGTGTTGTTGAAACAACGCCCAGCTCCTTGGCAGGCATATAAAGGTTTGCTGTGTAGAAGTCGTTGTATATGCTTACAAACTTGATTACAAGCACGGTTGCGATTGCAGGTCTGAGCATGGGGAGAATAATGCTCCAGTAAACTCTTAAATAGCTTGCGCCGTCAAGGATTGCGCTTTCGTCAAGAGAAACGGAGATATTATCAAGGAACTGCATAAAGATGTAAATGGAGATAATATCGGTACCGATATAAAGGATACAGGGCGCCCAGATTGTGTTGTAAAGTCCAAGTGCGTTGACAACCTGGAATACGGTAACCTGCATTGAAATATTCGGAAGAAGTGTTGCAACAAGGAAAACTGTTTTTACAGCCTTTGTGAAGGTGCTCTTGAAGCGCTGAAGAACAAAGGCGGTCATTGTACCTGTGATAATGGTACCTGCGCAGGAAATTACAAGGATTATGGCAGTATTTTTTAAACCGAGAAGAACGTTGCCTCCGATAAAGGCCGTGGTGAAGTTTTCAAGCTGAGGCACCTCGGGAAGTGCGAAAACACTGGTTGTTATGTATTCGTCATGAGTTTTGAAAGCGCCGATAAGAACAACAAGCAGCGGAATAATTACCAGCAGGCAGCCCATGATAAGCACGCCGTACTGAGCAATACGACCAATTATCTTTACGATTTTGGGAGTTTCCCTGAACTGATAATTCTTCAGGCTGAATTCATTAGTATTTGCCATTTACCTATCCTCCTTGAAGAATATTTTCTGAACAGCGGTTACAAGGAGAATTATCGCCAGCAGCACCACCGCCATTGCGGACGCAAGCCCGACGTGCTGATAAGCGAACGCCGTATCAATGGTCTTGATTACGAAGGTGCTTGTTCCGAATTTACCGCCTGTGATAATGTATGGTATTTCGAATACGGAAACAGCGCCCTTGATTGCAAGGATAAGCTGAAGTGCAACGATTGGTCTGATTCCGGGGAAAATAATGTACCAGAATCTCTGCCAAGCGTTAGCGCCGTCAAGGTCTGCCGCCTCGTAAATGTCGGGAGAAATTGACTGGATAGCGCCGATGTACATAATAATATCAAAGCCTATGTAACGCCAGATTGAAGCAAAAACAAGACACCAGTTTACAATGTCGGGGTTGGAAAGCCACTTTACAGGGTCGCCGCCGAAAAGCTGGATAATGCTGTTGAGAGTGCCCTCGGTGTTTGTAATGCCGTCGCCCTTCTGGAAGAAGCGTCTGAAAATAAGAGAAACCGCAACGCCGTTCATCATATAAGGGAAGAAAATTACTCCCTTGAAAAGGTTAGCAAACTTGATTTTTGAGCAAAGGATTGTTGCAACTAAAAGCGCAAGTCCCTGCTGGAGGAAAGAACCTGCCATATAGTACAAGCTGTTGATAAAGGTCGACCAGTAGGAGGAGTCTGTGAAAATCGTCTTATAGTTGTCAAGACCTACCCACTTTACAGTTGCGCCAAGCTGGTCGCGTTCCTGAAAGCTGAATATGCCCATATTTACAGCAGGAATAACTGTAAACAGCACAAGCAGGATAAGAGGAATAAGCAGGAAAAGAAACGTTGTAGCATATTTCTGACCTGTGTAGCCTCTCAGCCACTGCATAAGCGTTCTTTTTTTGGTTGGGTTTGGTGTTGCAGTATTTGTCATTTGCAGTCTGTCCTTCCTTTGGTTTATTTTGCCGAAGGCTTTTTGAAGAACACATAAGCTGTATTCTTCAAAAAACCTGCGTCAGTCAGTCACCCGACTGACGCAAGCATATAAACAGGGAGATTAGTTGTTTGCTTCGTAAGCGAGGAACAGTTCGTTAGCGTCACGAGTTGTGTTCCACTTTTCGTTTGCAGCGTTTACGATTTCGTCAAATGCGGACATATCCTTGCCAGCGAATGCAGCTTCTGCAATCTGAATCTTGAAGTTAGCTGCGTCGCCCTGCCATGTACCAACCTGTGAATCGTTGTTGATAGCGTCCCAAACACCGATGAGTTCGTCCGGATATGGTTCAGCAACGAACAGTGTGCAGTCAGAGAAAGCGTCAAGGTAATCAGGCATTAAGCTTCCCTTTAATGCGCTGATAGAGCCTTCCTTCTGAGCAAAGCCGGATTCTTCAACAAACCATGTGAGGTACTTCTTGCCAAGTTCCTTGATTTCTGCAGAACGGTTTACGTTAACGCCCATGCAGTAGTCAGCGGAAGACTGTGCGTACTGCTTGCCGTCTGTTGAGAATGGAGCGGGCATATAACCGATATCGTCGCCGTTTTCGCCTGCTTCAGCAAACTGAGAAACAGCCCATGAACCCATTACCATTGTTGCAATCTTACCGTTGTTGATAGCAGCCTTGCAGCCTTCCCAGTCAGTTGTCATCGGGTCTTCTTCGATGAGTGTAGGATCGCTGAAGATGTCGAACATAAGCTTGTAAACTTCATAGTAAGCGTCGCCTGGTGTGAAGAGGTCCTTCTTTTCTGTAAGAATCTTGTTCTCGTAAGCGGGGTCGCCTGAAGCGGAGATTACAAGAGATGCCCACTGAACAAGAGTCCAGCTTGAATCAGCAAAGTTTGTGTAGTAAGGAATAGCGTCTGTGTTATCTCTGATAAGCTTTAAGTCCTCGATAAATTCTTCGGGTGTCTTTGGAAGCTCTGTAACGCCTGCGTCTGCCCATACCTTCTTGTTGTAGCAGATACCGCCTGCAACTGTACCCAAGTGAGCGATACCGTATACTGTACCGTCATACATCTTCTGGTTAGCCCAGTTGTACTTCTTGTCAAGTTCCTCATAAGATCCGAGAGGTTCAAAGTACTTGCCAAGGTCCATAAGCTTTACTGTATCAGGAATCATAAGTACGTCGCCGTATTCGGTTGTGCTCATCATTGTTGATACGTCTGTTGCGTAGTCTGTGTAGCCCTGGTACTTAACGATACAGTTGTTAGCTTCCTCGAATGCCTTTGTCATTTCTTCGAGAGTGCCGTCGCCGCCGTCGGCAAGTCTGTCTGTACGGTGTGTCAGAACTGTAAGTGTAAGCTTTTCAGTGCTGTCTGTTGCACCTGCGTCGTCAGTAGCTGCTGTTGTTGTAGCCTCTGTGGTTGCGTCTGCCTGTGTGTCGTTGCCGCCAGTTGTTGTGCCTGCTGTTGTGGTTTCAGTTGTACCGCCGCAGCCTGCCATGGATAATACCATAACAGAAGCAAGAACACCTGCAAGAATTTTCTTAAGCTTCATAATGTGTCCTCCAATATCATTTTTGGTGTTAGGTTAATTTTACTTAAATATTAACCTCTTGTGTAACCTATTATAACCTTATCTTATCACAATGTCAACACACTTGATAGTAACTTTGTTAAAATCCAACACAAATTTTTTAATCTATTGTAGCAATTTTACAAGTAAACGTTTTCATTGTGTAACATAATTACATTAGCTTACAACCTTAGTTTAAGTAATTTACTTAACAACTCGTGATTTAGTATTATCATTCCCTTATTTAATGTATAATTCGCCATAAATAAGGTTTTATCAGCTTGAAATTATCGCCTAATAACTCATTTTAGCTAATTGAGGTTAATTACTTAAAATCTTTTTATAGGCAAAAATATACCGCAGTCCACTATGAACTGCGGTATTTAGCCTTATTTCAGCACAAGCATATCATTTTCGCAATCAACTGTTACCGTTGTATTAGGCTTTAATTTGTCGGAAATGATAGCTCTTGCAATAAGTGTTTCAAGCTTGCTCTGGATAAATCTCTTAAGTGGTCTTGCGCCGTAAATTGGGTCGTAGCCCTGCTCAACGATATAATCCTTTGCCGCCTGAGTTACGTTGATTTCAAGCTGCTTATCTTCAAGACGTCTGCCAAGACTTGCAATCATAAGGTCAACAATCTTGTAAATCTCCGTCTTTGCAAGCGGCTTGTAGAACACGATCTCATCAAGACGGTTAAGAAACTCGGGTCTGAACTGGGTTTTAAGCAGCTGATTTACCTTTTCTTTTGCGTCCTCGCTTATTTCGTTATCAGCGGTAATACCGTCAAGAATGTAGTTTGAGCCAAGGTTTGAGGTAAGGATAATAATAGTGTTCTTGAAATCCACCGTTCTGCCCTGTGAGTCGGTAATTCTGCCGTCGTCAAGAACTTGGAGCAGAATATTGAACACATCCGGGTGCGCCTTTTCGATTTCATCAAAAAGTACAACCGCATAAGGCTTTCTTCGTACCGCCTCTGTAAGCTGACCGCCCTCGTCATAACCCACATATCCGGGAGGTGCGCCAATCAGACGGCTTACGCTGTATTTCTCCATATATTCGCTCATATCAATACGGACAATGTTCTTTTCATCGTCGAAAAGCGCCTGTGCAAGGGCTTTTGCAAGCTCCGTTTTGCCCACGCCCGTTGGTCCGAGGAAAAGGAACGAACCGAGAGGTCTGTTGGGGTCCTGAATACCTGCACGGGAACGAATAATTGCTTCGCTGACTTTTTCAACTGCCTCGTCCTGACCGATAACACGCTGATGGAGAATATCCTCCATGCCAAGCAGTTTTTCACGTTCGCCTTGCATAAGCTTTGAAACAGGAATACCCGTCCAGCGACAGATTATCTTTGCGATTTCTTCTTCGGTTACCTTGTCACGGAGAAGTGAGCTGTTGCTGTTCTTGCTCTGCTCTGCAAGCTTTTCCTCCGCCTCAAGCTCCGCCTGCAATTGAGGCAATTCGCCGTATTGTAACTCGGCTGCCTTGTTAAGGTTGTATTCACGCTTTGCTTTTTCAATTTCAGCGCCAAGAGCCTCTATTCTCTTACGAAGCTCCTGAACCTTGTTGATAGCGGATTTTTCGTTTTCCCACTTTGCTTTCATTTCCTTAAAGCTTGCACGCATATCCGCAAGTTCCTTCTGAATTTCCGCAAGGTGTTCCTGTGAAAGAGCGTCGTTTTCCTTTTTAAGCGCCGCCTCCTCGATTTCGTGCTGCATTATCTTTCTTGACAGCTCGTCAAGCTCGGTAGGCATTGACTCCATTTCCGTCTTGATAAGAGCGCAAGCCTCGTCCACAAGGTCTATTGCCTTATCGGGCAGGAATCGGTCGGAAATATATCTGTTTGAAAGGGTTGCGGCGGCGATAAGCGCCTGGTCCTGAATTTTAACGCCATGGAATACCTCATAGCGCTCCTTTAAGCCACGGAGAATGGAAATTGTGTCCTCCACATTAGGCTCTTCAACCATTACGGGCTGGAAACGTCTTTCAAGAGCAGCGTCCTTCTCAATATACTGGCGGTACTCGTTGAGAGTGGTTGCGCCAATACAATGCAGTTCGCCTCTTGCAAGCATTGGCTTTAAGATATTGCCTGCGTCCATTGCACCGTCGGTTTTGCCTGCGCCTACAATTAAGTGCAGCTCATCAATGAACAGGATAATCTTGCCTTCGCTCTTTTTTATTTCCTGAAGAACGGCCTTTAAACGCTCCTCAAATTCGCCTCTGTATTTTGCGCCTGCTACAAGAGCACCCATATCAAGGCTGAAAATCTGACGGTCCTTTAAATTATTGGGCACATCTCCCCTGACGATACGGAGAGCAAGACCCTCTGCAATTGCGGTTTTGCCAACGCCCGGCTCACCGATAAGAACGGGGTTGTTCTTGCTTTTACGAGAAAGAATACGGATAACGTTTCTTATCTCGCTGTCACGTCCGATAACCGGGTCAAGCTTGTTCTGCCTTGCAAGCTCCACAAGGTCCTGACCGTACTTTTTAAGCACGTCATAAGTTCCCTCGGGATTGTCTGAGGTAACCCGTGTGTTGCCCCTTACGGTCTGGAGCACCGACATAAACTTGTTCTTGTCAATGCCGTACTGTCTGAAAATTTCCTTTACCTTGCCTGCCGCCTTGTCAAGCAGTCCCATAAACAAATGCTCAACGGAAACAAACTCGTCCTTCATACGCTTTGCACATTCCTCTGCGTCTGAAAGCGCCATATCAACATCGTGGGAAACATAAACCTGATTTGGATCTCTGCCACTGCCTGTTACCTTTGGAATACCGTTTATTGCCTGCTCTGCCGCCTGCATTACAAGATTTGCGTCAACGCCCATTTTTGACAGAAGCTGAGGAATAAGACCCTCCTCCTGTTCAAGCAGAGCGGTCAGCAAATGCTCCTGCTCAATCTGCTGATTGCTGTTGGAGATTGCAATGCTCTGTGCGTTCTGGATTGCTTCAAGGGATTTTTGCGTAAGCTTGTTGGTGTTCATATAATCACATCCTTTTGGATAATTTACTGATTATGCCGACTTCCCATTACAGGAAATCAGCATTATATTAAGACAATACCCTTTCTGAGATATTGTTCGTAAGCCTCTTTTGCCTTTAATGCCGCCTCTTGTTCATTATCAAGATTTGCGAAATACACCTTTAATATGTCGTCGAACATTCGGATATATTCGCCAATGGCTCTGCCGATTTCCTCGGTGCTGCTCTGTTCATGCTGGGGAGGAAGTCTGAATGTTCTGATAAATCTGCCGTTTTCAATGCGGTAGGTTATACCCTCGGGGAAATATCCGATAATGTATGTGTTTTCAAGGCTTGCCCAAAGCTTTAAAAAAGAGGTCAAATCCGCTTTGAGCTGTTCAGAGGAGGTTCTGAAGGAAACCTTAAGCTGTCCTATGGTTTTCTGTGGATTTCGGTGAAGCTCAAGGCTGTATCTTATGGTTGGCTTATACTTGTATTTCAATGCGGAACGTATGGACATCATAGCGTCGCTTGCCTGCTCCTGAATCTGAAAGCTTTCATCGTCCATAAGCTGTTCAATGCTTTTGAAAATGCTGTTCATTCGCTTTTCGGGAGTTATATATGCAACCTTTTCCGCTAAAATCTGATTTATGAGATTGGAGCGGCTGGTGTTCATTGCGTAAGCCATACGGTCAATCTGCTCAACCACATCGTCCATCAGCACAAGACTGTAAACGCTTTTGCTCATTTTCTTGCTCCTTTCCTTTTACTGTGATTACATTATAGCACGGTTTTAATAACTCGTCAATCGTTTTATATAATTTTATTGACGTTTTATTAAAGTTTATGCAAAATATACAAAAAAATAAACGCCTATGATTAAATCATAAGCGTTTTTTCATTAAAAGCATTACCAATACTTTTCTCTGACTCTTGCGTACTCCTGAACCTCGTCCTCAAAGGCTTGTGTTGAGTTTTCAACAAGCTCCGACTTTACCACGTCGGCTTCAACCTCGGGAGCTTCGGATTTTTTCTTGCTTCTGTAAACCAGCTTAAGCAATATGGGAGTTACAATTGTGGTTGCAACTACCATAATTACAATAGGTCCGAAAAGGGTTGGATTCATCAGTCCCACAGCAGCGCCCTTGCTTGCAACAATAAGCGCAACCTCGCCTCTTGAAACCATTCCAACGCCTACACGAAGGCAATCCTTATTCTTGAAGCCGCAGATTTTTGCGCCAAGTCCGCAGCCCACAATTTTAGATAAAACCGCAAATACCGTAAGTGCAATGGTGAAAATAATTATGCTTGTACTCATTGAGGGAAGCACAACCTTAAGACCTATGCTTGCAAAGAAAATGGGCGAAAGCAGCAGATAGGACAGTGTTTCAAACTTGGCGGCAATGTACTTTGTGCGCTGTGTGTTTGAAATAAGCATTCCTGCAATAAATGCACCTGTAATGTCCGCAACTCCGAAATACTGCTCCGCAACAAAGGACATAAGCAGACAGATTACAAAGGCGATTATGGTATATCTTCTCAGATCTGCCTTATCGTTTGTTGTCCACTTTTTGTAGCCCCAATGGACAATAAAGCCAACGCCGATTGCAAAAATAAAGAATGCAACAATTTTAACAAGTACCACCCATATTTCCACTTCGGGGTCAGCAAGAGATGTAACAACAGTCAGGGCAATAATGCCGAGAATATCGTCAATAAGCGCCGCTCCTAAGATTGCATTGCCCGATTTTGTTGAAAGCTTACCAAGCTCCTTAAGAGTTTCAACGGTAATGCTTACAGAGGTTGCGGTAAGAATAATGCCGATGAAAATGTTCTGCAAAAATGGGGTTGTATTAAGCGATTCGCTTCCCTCGTTAAATATTACCGCAAGCCCGAAGCCTCCTGCCAGCGGCACAATAACGCCCAGCAATGCAATAACGAAAGACGCAAGTCCCGTCTTTTTAAGCTCCTTGATGTCCGTTTCAAGACCTGCGGTGAACATTAAAATAATTACGCCTATTTCGGAAAGTCGTGTGATAAAATCCGTTTCACTGAGAATATTAAGCCCGAAAGCAGGACCCAAAATCAAGCCTGCACACAATGCGCCCACTACCTGAGGCATACGGATTTTCTTTGTTACAAGCCCCAGCAGCTTAGTACTAAGCAAAATAATCGCCAGGTCAAAAAGGTATTTGTACTCCTCCATTGTTTCATCCCTTCTTTGATTTTATGCGTCTTTTTTTATCTTTCTTATTTATATATAGACGCATTTTTCTACACCTTGATGATTATATCACTTTTTTTCAAAAAATCAATATAAATTTATCAATTTTCGGGGACAATCAAACTCATTCGTACTATTTGACATATAAATCCGAAATATGTAAAAAAGTATTATTAAAAATGTGCATTGAAAACCCGCAAACTCTGTCATATTGCCGTTTTAATGCAATAAAAAGCGGTATATTCATTCCGAATACACCGCCATAATTTATAAAACAATGCCAATCAAGGTTAATACAAGCAGAAAGCCCACGTTAAAAATGGTGAATACTCCAAGATACTTTTTAACGTCCGCATTTTCGCTCCTCGCATACTGCTTAAAGGAAATAAGGCTTGCAAGAGATGCAACAAGAGTGCCAAGTCCGCCTATATTCACTCCTTGGAGCAGCTCCGCTCCCTGCTCTGTGAAGCCAGAAAGCATTACCGCCGCAGGTACGTTGCTAATAACCTGACTTAAAACAATTCCCGACAGCATTTCGTTTCCGCTGATTATTCCCGAAAGCCATTCCCTCACCGCAGGAATTGCGCTGATATTGCCTACAAAAATGAAAAATGCCACAAAGGTAAGCAGCAGGCTGTAATCAACCTTGGCAAACAGCTTTCGGTCGATTATCAGCATTGAAACTGCCACAACTCCGAGAGTAATACGGTAATCAACCACTCTCAGCACCGTTAAAAGGCACAATGCAAAAAGAGCAAGGTACATAACGAATTTGGGCTTGCTGACGATTTTTGCATTTTCACTTTCGGCGGCAACATTACCGCTTTTCCTGTTTATCAGCATTACGGCTGTAATCAGAACAAGGCTTACGGCAGCAATGGGAATTACTGCGCCTAAAAACTGACCTATTTCCATTTTGTAGGCGGAATAAATGTACAAATTCTGCGGATTGCCCACAGGGGTCGCCATTGAGCCGAGATTTGCCGCAACAGTTTCCATTGTGATAACAAAAATAAGTCTTGTTCCATTTGATGTTCCAAGTATGCCTATTGTAAAGGGCACTATGGTAATCAGCGTTACGTCGTTTGTAACTAACATTGCCGCAAAAAAGCAAATCAGCACAAGCACCAGCGAAATTGTTTTTGCATCGGAGGTGCGTTTCAGTATTCCTCCCGAAATTACGCCGAACAGATTCTGACTGATAAAGCCCGCAACCACTATCATCAAGCAGAACAAAACCGCCAGCACGGATAAATCAATATAATCTATGTAAGCCGCCGAGGGCGGAACGAAAAACATTGAGATTACAGCAGCCAAAGCGGAAATGCAAAGTACCGCTTCCTTTTTGACAAATCCTATTACTTTTTTCATAATTTCCTCATTATTAAAGCGGCATCATATACAGTGCCGCTTTGTTATTTATTGTTTCTGCTGAGCCAGCTTTTCCTTTTTCTTCTCGTGCCTGCTCATACAAATTGTGGTTGTAAGACCCACAACAATAGGCAGATAGAAGGTGAGGAATCTCCATATAAATGTGGAAATTCCCACATAAGAGCCGAAAATTCCCTTATAGAACACCGCATAGCTGCCCTCTGCTGCGCCAAGTGCGCCTGGGAGCGGAACAAATGCGGAAATCATAAGTACATAAGCCTGACAGGAAATAATAGTGAACCAGCTTGTTCCCGAAAGACCGAAGCCAAGATACAGAACGTATGAAATGGAGAAATAAACCGTAAGCTGAAGCACGGTCATTATAACCATTTTGAGTACCACAACAGGCTGCTGTCTTATGAAAACAAAGTCCTTATGGTAGGATTCCATTTCCTCGTCAATGAACTTCATCTTTGCTTCCTTGTCCTTAACGATTCTCACCTTGGCAAGGATTGTAATTACACCGTGAGCAATTTTCACCGCCGCCTTTTTCGCAAAGGCAAGCACAAGCAGTCCTACAATAACCGCAAAGTTAATTGCAAAGCCGATTATGGTAAGCACCAGCATTTCGGGGGAGCCAACAAAGGAAAGGGCTCCGCACACAAGCACTACCGCAGAATAAATGGTAAGCACAAACTGATACACGATGAACTTTGCAAGCAGCGCAGTCATACTTGAACCAAGGGGAGTACCGTACTGCACCATATAAAACGCCTGAACAGGCTGACCGCCCGAGGCAAAGGGGGTTATGCAGTTGTAATACTGTCCTAAAATTGACACAAGAAAGGTGTGCTTGAACTTCTGCTCGGGGTGAACGGCTTTTGTTACAACGTGAAGACTTGCCGCCTCCAGCAGCCAGTAAATGCCCATGCAGGCAATGGCAATAAGCAGAAAGCCGAAATTTATTTCACCGAGGGAATCAAAAATTCCATTGTCGAACACCGCAAGATAAACCACCGTCACAACAAAGGCAATGGCGCACACTATAAGCGAAACCTTATTTGACTTTTTGTTCATTTTTATCCTTTCCCGACGTGTAAACCATAGTGTAAAAATCGTCCCACATCTGAAGAACGTGTTTTTTTGAATAAAAATCGTTGCCTCGTTTTGCCATTTCAACGCCCTTACTGTAAAACTCCCTGTCGTTTTTCAGTCGGTCAAGGGTTTTTATAAAGCCGTCAACGTCATTTTCCTTAAAGTAGAAATCAAAGAGAATGTCATTGTATATTTCAAGATCACGAAGCAGAATGGGAACGTGTGCGCTCATTGATTCAAGTATTGTCATTGGGAACAGCTCTTCAAAGGACGCAAGGAACATTACGTCAGCCATATTGTAGATATTGTTCATTTCGTCACGTTCCACAATGCCAAGGAATTTAAGGTTTTTAGGCGGATTTGCCATTGCCTTTTCAATTTCCTTGTAGCCGTCGGTTATTGCGCCGAAGCTGAAGCCCCCTGCCCATACGAACTGAATATGGGGCATTGCTTCCGCAATTTTGATAAAGTCAAAAACGCCCTTGCGGACCTGAAGCTGTCCTGCGCTCATTACAACGAATTTGTCCTTGTCAATGCCGTATTTCTCACGGATTTGAGCCTTTTCCTCAGCCGATACCGGGTGGAAATTCTCGTCCGAAACGTAGTTTGGAATATATGTAACACGCTCTCTCGGAACGCCGTAATGCTCAAGCCGACCGATAAAGTATGGGTTTACCGTTACAAGATAGTCCATACTCTTGTAAAACTTTATCATATACCAATAGAAAATTTTACGGGCGAACTTGGGGATATTTATGCTTGTGTCCACCGTTTCGGGCAACAAATGAACATAGCCCACCGTATGACCGCCGGGTTTAAGCTTGTTTTTTTTCCAAAGAAATTTTGGATTTATAGTATGGACATGATTTATATCCGCTTTGATTTTTGCACCCTCGTAAACGTCGAATTTATCCTTAAGACCTTCCTTGACAAGTCCTACCTGTTCAATATAAGCAGAGCCAACTCCCTGCCCTTTTACGCTTGTTGCCTCCGAAAGCATATTGATAATGCCTTTTTCCATAAACACACTCTTTCTAAGTAATTATAATTATAATTATAATTATAATTATATCAGTTAATTTAAACTCAATATTAACACCTATATTATGTAATTATACTAAACTTAGCAATCAATGTCAAGCAAAACGGAAAATATCAACAAAAAAGCTCCGCATAAAACCGCCTTTCGACAGTTTTTGCGGAGCGTTTTGTATCAATTATACGCTTGCGCCCTTGGCAACGTAAATGGGATAATCGATTGTACCGTTCATTGTACGGTAGCTGCCTGTTGTAACTTCCTTATCGGTGATAACGTAATTGATTTCAGCCTTATCGCCGATAACAGTATCCTGCATTAAAATGCAGTTCTTGACAATTGCGCCCTTGCCGACCTTAACGCCTCTGAACAGAACAGAGTTTTCAACAACGCCCTCAATAATGCAACCGTCGGCAATGAGAGAGTTTGTAACTCTTGAATCAAGGCCGTACTTTGCAGGTGCGTCGTCACGAACCTTTGTGTAGATTGGGTTATCTCTGTCAAAGAGCAAATCACGCTTTTTCTTGTCCATAAGAGCCATATTTGAGCTGTAATAGGACTTGATACTGTCAACCTGCTCATAGTAGCCGTTGTACTTGTAGCCGCAGATCTTAAGGTCCTTAAGTCTGTGCTGTAAAATATCAACCTCAAAACTGTACAGGTTTCTGCTTGCACATTCCTTAACGATTGTAAGCAGGAAATCACGCTTCATAACGTACATATTAAGGCTTACGTTTGTTTCGCCCTCAATTGTATCGGGACGGATAACAACATCGTAAACAAGACCTGCGTCGTTAACTCCCAGAACAACCTTTGTCTTAAGCTCTTCCTTTGTGAAAGTGTTCTTTGCGTAAACTGCGGTAATATCTGCGCCGTTCTTCTCGTGGAAGTCAACAATGGGCTTGTAATCGATGTTGATAATAACGTCGCTGTCGGTCATTACCACATATTCGGTATCGCCGTGAGCGAGATAATCCTCAACTCCCGCAAGAGCCTCAAGACGTCCTCTGTAAAGACCGCCGTTTACATGACCGTATGGTGGGAGCAGGTGCAGACCGCCTGTTTTTCTTGACAGATCCCATTCAGCGCCGGAGCCTAAGTGGTCCAGCAGTGACTGGTAGTTAGCCTTTGTAATAACGCCCACGTTGGTAATACCGGAGTTTACCATATTGGAGAGCGGGAAGTCGATAAGTCTGTATCTTGCGCCGAATGGAACAGAGCCCATTGTACGCTTTTTTGTTAAATCAGAAATTGTTGTATCGTGCATATTGGCGAAAATAATACCAAGCACGTTTGACATATTAGCCATATCTGTTGTAGTCCTTTCCTGTTGTTATATATCTTCGGAAATCATAGCCTTTGGCTTGATTACTGTATCGGGCGAAACATTTACATGGTGTCCGATAACGGCAACGCCCCATGTATCCTTATCTTCAATTGTTTCGGGACGTGCGCCAACGTGAACGCCTTCGCCCACAACGCAGTCCTCGCCTACGATAGCGTATTCGATAATTGCGCCCTTTTTGATTACCGTATTTGGCATTATAATGGAGTCACGGATTATTGCGCCCTCCTCAATCGTAACGCCTGAGAAAAGAACAGAGAAGTCGATATCGCCATTGATGTTGCAGCCCTCGGCAATCATTGAGTTTTCAATCTTGCTGTTAGGACCAACGTAATGAGGCGGCATAACGGGGTTTCTTGAATAAATCTTCCAGCTGTGGTCGTAAAGGTCAAGTGGAACATTGGGGTCAAGACAGTCCATATTTGCTTCCCATAAGCTGTCGATTGTTCCAACGTCCTTCCAGTAGCCGTCGAAATGATAAGCAACAAGCTTGCTGCCCTCTTCCAGCATTGCGGGAATGATGTTCTTGCCGAAGTCCTTTGTTGCGCCCTCGTCGTTTTCGTTAGCGATAAGGTGACGCTTTAAGGTTGACCATGTGAAGATATAAACACCCATTGAAGCTAAGTTTGACTTTGGCTCCTTTGGCTTTTCAGCGAACTCGGTGATTGTGTCCTCTTCATCGGTAGTCATAATGCCGAAGCGGGGAGCCTCCTCCCACGGAACTTCAAGAACCGCAATTGTTGCGTCAGCACCCTTTTCCTTGTGGAAATCAAGCATCTTTGAGTAATCCATCTTGTAAATATGGTCGCCCGAAAGAACTGCAACATAGTCGGGGTTGTATCTGTCAACAAAGCTGATGTTCTGATAAATTGCATTGGCTGTACCTGCGTACCAGGACTTGCCTGCTGCGGTTTCGTAAGGAGGAAGAACATGAACGCCGCCATGAACTCTGTCCAGTCCCCACGGATGACCGTTGCCTATGTACTCGTTAAGCACGAGAGGCTGATACTGAGTCAGCACGCCTACTGTGTCAATACCCGAGTTTACGCAGTTTGAAAGGGGGAAATCGATGATTCTGTACTTGCCGCCGTAAGGTACGGCAGGCTTTGCCATGTCCTGTGTCAGTGCGTACAGACGGCTTCCCTGACCGCCTGCAAGAAGCATAGCCACGCATTCTTTTTTAACGTGATTCATAAGAAAGTTGTCCTCCGATTATATTATTTTTCAGTTTTTGCTGTGGATTTGGCTTTTGTAGTTTTTGCCGTTTTCTTTGCTGTTGTCTTTGGTGCGGCGGTTTTACCTGCTGCCCTTTTTGGCTTTGCCGCAGCTGTGATTCCCTTTGCAGGAGCCTCTGCTGCCGTCTTTTTCTTCCTTGGTGTTCTGATGTTTACGGGCTTGAAGAACATTGCGGACATGGGCGGAATTTTAATGCTTACCGAGTAAGGCTGACCGTGCATTCCCTCGCAAATCGGCTTTACCTTTTTATTGGTTATTCCTGTGCCGCCGTACTTCTTGTCCTCTGAATTGAACACTTCCTCATAATCGGCGTAATAAGGAACGCCGAAATTATAAACCTCGTGCATAATGGGCTGGAAATTGAATACGCCGATAAGCTCCTCGCCCTTGCTGTTTATTCTGCGGAATACGATTACAGAGTTGCTGTTGTCGTCGCTGCTTATCCAGTTGAAGCCTCTCCAGTCCGTATCGATTTCCCACAGCTCGCTGTGTTCGTTGTAGAACTTGTTAAGGTCCTGAATAAACTCCCAGTACTTCTTGTGTTCATCAAAGTCAAGAACGTCCCAGTCAAGTCCTGTCTTGTAATTCCACTCCTTGAACTGAGCAAATTCCTGTCCCATGAACATAAGCTTTTTACCCGGGTGAGCCATCATATAGGTCATAAAGGTTCTGAGAGAAGCAAAGCGCTTATCTCTCGGACCGCTCATTTTGTCAAGCATTGAGCACTTGCCGTAAACTACCTCGTCGTGGGAAATTGGCAGAATGTAGTTTTCGGAGAATGCATAGTAGAATGAGAATGTAAGCTTGTCGTGGTGGTATGGTCTGTATTCGGGATTCATGGACATATACTGGAGCATATCGTTCATCCAGCCCATATTCCACTTGAAGTTGAAGCCAAGTCCGCCTATATCCGCAGGCTTTGTTACCATTGGCCAGGCTGTGCTTTCCTCGGCAATCATAAGCACGTTGGGGTGCTCCTTGAACAATGCGGCGTTAAGCTTCTGAAGGAAGGCAACCGCCTCAAGGTTTTCCTTGCCGCCTCTGCTGTTCTTTCTCCACTGCCCGTCCTTGCGGTCATAGTCAAGATAAAGCATTGAAGCAACGGCGTCAACACGGAGACCATCAATATGATACTGTGTAAGCCAGTAGTTTGCGTTTGAAATAAGGAAGGACTGTACCTCGGGCTTGCCCCAGTCGAATACTCTGGTGCCCCAGTTCTGATGCTCACGCTTCAAGGGGTCGCTGTATTCATAGCAGAAGTCGCCGTCAAACTCATAAAGTCCGGCTGCGTCCTTGGGGAAATGAGCAGGTACCCAGTCAAGAATTACGCCTAGTCCGTTCTGATGACAGCAGTCAACGAACTGCATAAAATCATGAGGCGTTCCGAAACGTGATGTTGGTGCATAGTAGCCTATTCCCTGATAGCCCCATGAGCCGTCGAATGGGAATTCCGCAATAGGCATCATCTCAATATGAGTGTAGCCCATTTTCTTCACATAAGGGATAAGCTCGTTTGCAAGCTCCATATAGTTGAAAAGCTCGTCCTCGTCCTTTTTGTGGCGCCAAGAGTTGAGATGAATCTCATATATGTTCATTGGCGAATTGTAAACGTTTTTTTGCGACATCATTTTAAGCCACTCTGAGTCTTTCCACTTGTAGCCCTCGATGTCGTAAATCTTCGTTCCCGTGCTTGGACGAGTTTCCATGTGGAAGCCGTATGGGTCAGCCTTAAGTCTTATCTGTCCCGAGCTTCCCTCAATGCTGTATTTGTATGTATCAAACTGCTTTAAGCCCGGAATAAAAATCTCCCATATGCCGCCGTCGCTGATTTTGTTCATATAGTTGCAGGTTCTGTCCCAATGGTTGAAATCACCTACAACGCTGACGCTTGCAGCTTTTGGCGCCCACACCCGGAAAACAACTCCCTTTTTGCCTTTTTTCTGTGCGAAATGTGAGCCGAAAAACTCATACCCCTTTGTTATGTTTCCCTCGTGGAACAAGTGCAGTGGAACTTCGTATTCTTTTGGCACCTGAATAGCCATGGCAGTTCTCCTTTTCTTATTTGGATATTTTTCATAAATATATCTTTTATATTTGTTTATATAATAGCATATTGTCAGATATTTATCAATAGTTTTTTGAAAAGTTTATAAATCTTGCTTTAATTCAACAGTAAATTATGTATAAAACATACATTATTCTGTGTAACTTTATTTACAATTTGCACAGATTTTATAATAATGTTGCCAGACTATACCAAAAATTTATTATGGGCTGATTTTTTTCGAAACTACTTAAATCAGCCCACATATATTATTTACAAAGCCTGATTACCGCAACGGAAATATCGTCCTCCCTGTCCTTTCCGCTGTTTAAACGTGCTGTTTCCGCAATTTTGCCTGCAAGTGCTTTTAAATCCTTGCTGCTCTCCTTTTCAAGCTCATGCTCAAGCCATGATTCGCTTAATTCCGCACCGTCGCTGGTCATAATAACCATATCGTTTTCGCCTATAGTAAAGCTCTGCCGCTCCATTTTCGGAAGATAATCTATTCCCACAGGCATTCCTCTGCCCCCCGCCTTCACAATACGCCTGCCGCATTTTATATAGGTCGCCGCCGCTCCTGCCTTGAACAGATCCACTCTGCCCGAATACAAATCCACTCTGCATATATCAAGGGTTGCAAAGCTTTCGTCCGTGCTTTTTACAAGGAGCGAGGTGTTCAGTATTTCCACCGCCGCCTCCATATCAACACCTGCACGCAGCAGCTTAAGCAGCATTCCGCAGGCAAAAGCCGAGTCTATTCTCGCCCTTGCGCCGCTGCCCATACCGTCGGACAGAATGTAGTAGGAATAGCCCTTTCCGTCGCTGAAGCTTTCAAAATAATCTCCGCAGGATTTTTCCCTCGTAAGGCTTAGCTGACAGCATTCCGCCTCGATTGTATAAAGAGCGCTTTCAAACATAGTAATTCTAACTCTGCCGTTTCCCTGATAAACAATATCGGGCAGGTCGAATTCCCTTTGCAGACCGTTTATAATGCTGTCGCAGAATTCCTCCGCCGTAACCTCAAGC
>JBJERI010000226.1:0-7624 GCA_051882195.1 Ruminiclostridium sp.
GAAGCACTTCCCAATGCAACATTCCGCGTTGAGCTTTCAAACGGCCACAAGATACTTGCTCATGTAAGCGGCAAGCTGCGTATGAATTTCATTCGTATCCTGCCGGGTGATAAAGTAACTGTTGAAATGTCACCTTATGACCTTACAAAGGGTAGAATCACCTGGAGAGCAAAGTAAGTAACATTTTGAACGAACCTTAAAAGGAGGGTTAAAACAATGAAAGTAAGACCTTCAGTAAAACCAATGTGCGATAAGTGCAAGGTTATCAAGCGCAAGGGCAAAGTTATGGTTATCTGTAAAGACCCTAAGCACAAGCAGAGACAGGGCTAATCAGTCCTAAAAATAACAGGAGGAAATAATATGGCAAGAATTGCTGGTGTGGATTTACCAAAAGAAAAGCGTGTTGAAATTGGTTTAACATACGTTTATGGTATTGGCAGAAAATCCGCAAATGACATTCTGGCAGCAGCAGGCGTTAATCCTGACACTCGCGTTAAGGATTTAACAGAAGATGAAGAAGCAAAGATCCGTGAAGTAATCGACGCAGGTTACACTGTTGAGGGTGACTTAAGACGTGAAGTTGCTTTAAATATCAAGCGCCTTGTAGAAATCAACTGCTTCAGAGGCACTCGTCATCGCAAGGGCTTACCCTGCCGCGGTCAGAGAACAAAGACCAACGCAAGAACTCGCAAGGGCCCGAAGAAAACAATCGCTAACAAGAAGAAATAAAAGAAGGGTGGTAAACTAATGGCACAGGCTAAGGTAAACGGTAAGAAGCCGGTTATCCGCAGACGTCGTGAACGCAAGAACATTGAAAACGGTCAGGTTCACATTCAGTCTACATTTAACAACACTATCGTTACTTTCTCCGACCTTCAGGGCAATGTTCTTTCATGGGCATCCGCAGGCGGATTAGGTTTCAGAGGCTCCAGAAAGTCCACTCCATTCGCAGCTCAGACAGCAGCTGAAACAGCAGCAAGAGCAGCTATGGAACACGGCTTAAAGACAGTAGAGGTATATGTAAAGGGACCCGGTGCAGGTCGTGAAGCAGCTATCAGAGCTCTTGAAGGCGTTAACCTGAAGGTTACACTTATCAAGGACGTTACACCAATCCCACACAACGGTTGCCGTCCTCCAAAGAGAAGACGTGTATAACCTATTAACTGAGTCAGTTTGCTCAGAGTCGAAGTAAAATCGATATTTATTAAATAAACGGAGGATCAATATGGCAGTAGATAGACAGCCGGTATTAAAGAGATGCAAATCTCTCGGAATCAGCCCAATGGTAATGGGTTACGGTAAGGAAACAAACAGAAACAAGAATGCAAACAACAGAAAAAAGGTTTCTGAATACGGAATGCAGTTAAAGGAAAAGCAGAAGCTCAAGTTCATCTACGGTGTTCTTGAAAAGCAGTTCTATCACTACTACGAAATGGCTGTTAAGGAAGAGGGCGTTGCAGGTTCTAACCTTATCAGACTTCTTGAGTCAAGACTTGACAACGTAGTATTCAGAATGGGTCTTGCTATTACAAGACGTGAAGCCCGTCAGCTTGTTGGACACGGTCACTTCACAGTAAACGGCAAGAAGGTTGACATTCCGTCTTACAGAATCAAGGCGGGCGATGTTGTTGCTCTCAGCGAAAAGAGCAAGAAGAGCCCCAAGTTTGCACAGGTTGTTGAAGCTACCAACGGCAGAGTTATTCCGCTTTGGCTTGATATGAACAAGGAAGCTATGAGCGCTAAGGTAACTCGCTTACCAGAGCGTGAAGAATTAGACTACGAGATCGAAGAACACCTCGTAATCGAGTTATATTCTAAGTAATAGCCGAAAAGCATATATTGCTGATGGTACAGTTATTTTTAATTCACAATCGCGTAATCGTGATTTAAAATTAACTGGGGGTATTGTTCAATCATATTTTGAGACTGTCATTATAATGTTGAATCACCCTTTGAAGTCGGACACGCTCCCGCTTATGCGGGAACGGGTCTAAAGAAACAACAATCTAAGCAGGAGGGTTAAATAATGCTTGAAAAAATCGAGAAGCCTGTAATTGAAACCATGAAACTTAAGCCCGACGGAAAGTACGGTATGTTCGTACTTGAGCCACTTGAGTGCGGTTATGGCAACACGCTTGGCAATAGCCTCAGACGTGTATTGCTCTCCTCTTTGCCCGGAGTTGCAGTTACATCCGTTAAGATTGATGGAGTTCAGCACGAATTTTCAACAATCCCCGGCGTTAAGGAAGATGTAACTGAAATTATCCTGAATGTTAAGGGCTTAATCGCAAAAATGTACGGTGAAAGCCCCAAGACAGTTTATATTGAAGCGGAAGGTGAATGTGAAGTCACAGCCGGCGACATCAAGACCGACAGCGAAATCGAAATTCTTGACCCCGGTATGCATATCGCCACATTAAGCGCAGGAGCAAAGCTCTATATGGAGCTTACCTTCGACAGAGGCAGAGGCTATGTTTCTGCTGAGAAGAACAAGCAGATGCTCCAGCCTGTAATCGGCGTTATTGCGGTTGACAGCATTTACACACCTGTTTTAAAGGTAAATTACACAGTTGAAAACACTCGTGTAGGTCAGAGAACAGACTACGATAAGCTTACAATCGAGGTTTGGACAGACGGAACAATTTCCGCAAAGGAAGCCGTTTCCTACGCTGCAAAGATTTTAAGCGAACATCTTGCACTGTTCGTTGACCTGTCAGACGAGTCAACTCAGCCTGAGCTTATGGCTGAAAAGGACGACAAGAGCAAGGACAAGATTCTTGAAATGACAATTGAAGACCTTGACCTGTCGGTACGTTCCTTCAACTGCTTAAAGCGTGCAGGAATCAACACTGTTGACGACCTTATCAACAAGTCCCAGGACGATATGATGAAAGTACGCAACCTTGGTAAGAAGTCATTCGAGGAAGTAAGAGCAAAGCTCATTTCTCTCGGATTTGACCTTGCAGCCGGAGATGAAAACTAATTGACATATAATTATTATATTGTCAGAAAGGAGAAACCACAATGGCAATGAGAAAACTGGGTAGAACCAGCGACCATAGAAAGGCTATGCTGAGAGCTATGGTAACATTCTTACTGGAAAACGGCAAGATTGAAACCACAGTTACAAGAGCTAAGGAAGTTCGCAGCGAGGCTGAAAAAATGATTACACTTGGCAAGAACACAGACCTTCATTCAAAGCGTCAGGTTTATGCCTATGTAACAAAGGAGGCAGTTTCCAAGAAGCTGTTCGACGAAATCGCTCCCAAGTACGCTGACAAGAACGGCGGCTACACAAGAATTATCAAGATCGGACCACGTCGCGGCGACGCTGCTGAAATGGCAATTATTGAACTTGTTTAATTCCATAAAAATGAGAAAAGACGGGACTTGCTCCCGTCTTTTCTTTTGACGATAACCCACCGTCTGCGTCGTCAGCCGCATAACGGCAGGCACAAAGCCTTGCCGTTATGCGGCTTTCTTGCATCCGGCGGCTTCTCGCCAAAAATAACTTATTTATATATTTTGGTAATTCTGTTCAGCTTTACATTGACTGTATAGCTTTTGTCTTGTTTCAGTTCATCATAAACCAAAAACGAACAGCCCAAGGTGTGTATTTTATTTGGCTTGCTGTCATATTTGCAGTCAACGCTGTAATTATTTACGGTTATTTCCTTGGAGCGCATTTGGTTTAAACCCTTATGCTCTGTGACACGCTTTTTTACAACGTGTATTCGGACTTTCTTGCCCTTGTAAAATATCTCAATCAGGAAATATGCCAAAAAGGCAGCCACAATTGCGATTACAATAATTGTTTGAATTATCTGTCCTATTTCGCCCATATCTTCCTCAAACCGCAACATTATTCTGCGTTTTTCCTTCAAGGAACATCTTTATATTCTCCTCAACAATGCCCATAAGCCGTTCCCTTGTTTCAAGCCCAGCCCAGGCAACGTGAGGGGTAATAATGCAGTTGGGCGCACCAAGCAGCTTGCAGTCGGCGCTCATAGGCTCGCTTTCCAACACATCAATTCCTGCGCCCATAATTTTACCGCTGTCAAGAGCTTCACGAAGCGCTGTTTCGTCAATAATAGGTCCTCTTGCGGTGTTGATTATGAGAGCGTTCTGCTTTACCTTTTCAAAAGCGGCTTTGTTCATCAGCTTATTTGTCTGCGGAGCAAGAGGGCAGTGGAAAGTGATAATGTCAGACTTTTGAAGCAGATCTTCAAAGGAAACGAACTCAACGTCTTTGTTATCCGAGGGCGTTCTTGTGTTTACGAGCACTTTCATATTGAAGGCAAGAGCGATTTTTGCAACCTGCTTTCCAATGCTGCCAAAGCCCACAATGCCTATTGTTTTATCTCTAAGTTCGCCAATAGGCAAAGGGAAATAGGAAAAGGTCTTGCTTTTCACCCAGTCCCCCTCCGCAACGGTTTTGTTGTATTCACAAACCCTGTTGTAATGCTCCAAAATCAGCGCAAAGGTGTGCTGTGCAACGCCATCGGTGGAGTAGGCGGGAGCGTTGCAGACGGCGATTCCGTGAGCTTTTGCGTACTCAATGTCAACATTGTTGTAGCCCGTGGCAAAAAGGCCGATATATTTTAAGGTAGGACAAGCCGCCATTGTTTCGGCGGTTATGACTGTTTTGTTGCAGATTATCATTTCAGCGCCCCTGATACGCTCGTTCAGCTTTTCGGGGGGAGTAAGGTCGTAGCGGATAACTGTGCCGTATTTTGCAAGGCTTGAAAAGCTGATGTCGCCTTTGGTTACGGTTGCGCTGTCGGTTATAACGATTTTCATTTTTCTATCCTCATTTCGGTTTCACTATGGCATAATTTTAGCACAATTATTTATTTTAGTCAACAAAAAACACTCTGAGCAAAATCAATGCTCAGAGTGTACTCATACTAATAACCATTTAAACTCAGGAAATCTTTGCCGAAATCCAGCACCGCTATCGTCTTTCTGAAAATCTTTTCCTTCATTCAAACGGTTATTAGTATCATTACTTCAGCGCCGCAGTAAATTCAGCGTAAGCTGAAGGATCAAATTCAAAGGTAGTAAAACCACTGTAATTAAAGCTGAAAACCGCAATTCCCGTGCTGTAAACGGTAAAATCCCATAAATCATCGTTGACGGTAACATAACTGAATTCATCTGCCCCAATGTCGAAATCCTCAATCCTTGCGGCGGAATTGGCAAGCTTATCCAACGCCTTAAACAGCTTGGCGCTTTCAATTTCCTCCGGCTCGGTTGATTCCTCGGAATCGTCGGCATAAATAAAATATTGGGTTATGGTCATTACGGAAATTTCGTTGGAATTTTGCTTGCAGAAGTTTTTAACAATGTTCAGATATTCGGCAAAGGTTTCCGTTTTTTCAAGCTTTTCGCCTATGAAAAACTCCTTGCTGATTGTGCCGTAAATGTCGGTTACAGCCTTAAAATAAACATTGCTGTTGTAATAGGTAGAAAATTTTATTACGCCGTTTTCAAAAATGCGGATAATTCCGTAGTCGGTAAGGACTTCAAAGCTTGCAATTCCCGTTAATTCATTGCCCGAAACTGTTGTTACCTTTGCACTGCTGTTTTCCTTCAAAACAGTTAATAAACGGGCGGTAAGCACGTTTTCGCCTGTATATGGACAATCCTCCGAAATATCGTAGCTGCCCACATAAGTCCACGGCTGAAGATCAGAGTTAAGCAGGTCGGGGTTGATTAACAGGTCGTTAAAGGTTTTCCACTCCGAAACAGGAACTGCAAACTGGGGTAGCGTTATTTCGTCGTTATCTCCAATATCCTCATCAAAGTCCGTATCCTCGTCGGAATCATCGGGAGCGCAGTCGTCCGAATCCTCAATGTAATCGTCATCGGCGCAGTCGTCGTCCTCATCGTCAACGAGAATATCTTCCTCCTCGTTGTAGGATAAATCGTCATCGTCCATATCATCTTCTGCGCTGTCAACAATTTCATCTATGTCAGATGTAGTATCGGCATTGGTGATTTCAGTTGCCGAAGCGCCCTCGTCAAGGTCTGCACCGTCAAATTCGTCTTCAAAGTCCAATTCGGAATCGGCAAAGTCCATTGATTCATCGGCAGTTGCATTTTCCGCAACTTCGTCAAGCTCTTCATCAAATGCAGCTTCATAGTCAAAGTCGTTATTTTTCTCTGCAAAATCAGCAGTGGAAAAGTCGCCTGCGGTAGTTTCGGCAGCAATTGAGCCGCCTGCGGCTTCGCCCTTGAAGTCAATGCTTTCTTCGGCAAAGCTGCTTCCGTCTAATCCATTATCAGCGGTGGCAGTGGCTGTTTCAAGAATGTTTCCTGCCGCAAAGGGAATTGCTATTGCAGCGCCGATAACAAGTACTGCGCCTGCGGCAAAAGCACCGTATTTAACAAACCTGTTGGTTTTTGCAATTTTTATGTGAGGTTCATTCTGTGGGGGATTATCGATTTCTGCCTGCATTTTTTCGGCAAGAGCCTTGAGAAAATCGGGGTCGGGAGATAAATTCTGATTATCTTTTTTGTATTCGTCCTTAAATGTCATCAAAATCAACTCCTTCCAGCTTTTCTTTAAGCAATTTTCGGGCGCGCGCAAGCTGAGTCTTAACCGTATTTTCGCTAAGACCTGTCACGGTGCTTATTTTGTTTATGGGCATATCCTCGTAATAGAACAGGTGAATTACCGTTCTGTATTTGGGGGATAGCTCCATTACCGCCTTGTAAACGGTGCTGTTCATTTCAATTTGTCGTATCGACTTATCATAATCGCCTTTGTTCTCGTCAAGCTCCTCGTCTGAAACGTGCTTTTTCCACGACGACATAAGCAGCGACTTTGTACAGTTGATAGTTACCGTAATAAGCCACGCTTTGCGGTGTTCCTCGTCAGTGTAAGTTTTATCCGCCCTTATGTACCGCAGGAAAACCTCTTGCAGAACGTCGTGTGCGTCAAAGGAATTTCCTACTCTTGAAAAGGCAAGGCGGTAAACCATATCGGAATAAAATGCAAGTACCTCGTTGAAACTTTCCCGGGTGTTGAGCGACATACCTGTTGCTTCCATATTCCCTCTCTTTTTCGCAATTTTTTTGCGCCTCTGAACATAACACTGTGCAAAGGCGCAAAAGGTTTCGTTTTTTGAAATTAAATCGTAATTTCAGCGTGCCTTGTAACGTGACAGCCGATATTTACCGCCACGGGAAGTCCCGCAATGTGGGTGGGGTATTGCTCAATGTTCACATAAAGAGCGGTAACAGTGCCGCCGAAGCCCTGTGAGCCTATTCCAAGTTCGTTTATCCTGTCAAGACATTTCTGCTCAAGGTCTGCATAAAAGGGGTCGGGATTGCGCTGTGCCAAATCTCTGCAAAGAGCCTTTTTGGAAAGGTAAGCGGCATATTCAAAATCGCCGCCTATTCCCACGCCCACAACAATAGGGGGACAGGGATTGCTGCCTGCAACGGAAACTACCTCAGTTACAAAATCAACCACGTCCTCCGCTGTTGAAGAGGGAGTGAACATTTTCATTTTGCTCATATTTTCGCTGCCAAAGCCCTTGGGGGCAACCATAATATGCACCTTGTCGCCGTCCACGATTTTTGTGTGAATTACGGCAGGAGTGTTGTTATTTGTATT
>JBJERI010000227.1:0-7495 GCA_051882195.1 Ruminiclostridium sp.
CAGAGCATAGTTCCAATTCCGCAGTAAATCTTTACCGCAGTATAAGCAAAACCGCCGTCAATGGACTTTTCCGCTCAAAAACGGAAAGCCTTGAAAATCACAGCAAGGACGAGTTTAATTCTATTGCAAATTACTGCGAAAATCAAGAAAAGCTTGTCAACAGCGAAACCGATGAAACGCTCTTCATTAACACAGAAATAACTGCGGCGGAGCTGTTTCATAAGCTTATCAGAAAGACAAATACAAAACCAAAAAGCTTTTTCCTTTCGGAAGGACATAACAGCACAACCATGCCGACGAAACCACCGTCTGTTTCTGAGCTTACTCATATTAACGGAGAAAGCGCAAATGATACTCTCCTCATTTCATCAGCCAAGCAAAGCTCCGCTTACCGCTTTATCTCTGCGGCAAAAGAAGTTCTTGCCAAAACCGCACAGCTTATAACCGAAACCGTGAAATATGCAGATATGGAAAACAAAGGGGTTAAGCCTGCTTTTTCAAGGCAGGAAACCAACAATTCTCTGTTAAATAAAGTTTTTAATGACTCGGCAAAAACCTCGGTGATAAATGAGCAGTCTTACTTCAGCGGCTCTGAAGAAAAAGCTTATATTTCTGCCGAAAAAAACTATGCGGCTCTGATTTATAATGAAAACAGCAGCACCTTTGGCATATACAAATTCTTCCCCGGCGAAGGCAAAAGCCTTTCTCGGGAAATAACGTCGGCGCAAAATAATTACTCATACGAAAAGAGTAAAAGTTCAGCTTTCTCGGAGCCTGCTGATTATTTTGGCAAGAAGTCGGCAGACTTAAATAGAGCCGAAAATATTCGTCAGGACGGCAGAATTTACAATACCCTTGGCGGAGCGTACACGGAAGAAATACTGCGGTATTTTATCCCCTCGGAAAATCCACAGGAGCTTAATTACAAAACTAATGGGATAAATTCCTCAAAAAACATATACAATTCGGTCGAAGCCAAAAATTCTCTTATTCTCAGACGCTCCATAACAAATGTCAATTCCAATAAATTTATAGCAGACAGCGCTGCTTCCTCTGTTTATTCCATTATTTCAAAAAATTACAAGGCGATTTCGCCCATATACTCCTCAGATATTTACCGGCAGAACAGTCGGGAGGAAAAAGAGTATTTTACAAGCGAAAACAGCTTTGTTTCCACAGACAACAGCTTTACGGTTTTGCAGTATAACAGTGCAAGCCCTGACAATGTAAACGCTATACTCCAAAAGCCTGCGTTTACCTCGGATAACGCAGTGATTTACAATAGCAATACCGACATATATTCAACAATCAGCGCCTTAAGCGAAAAAACAGAAAAGCAAGGCGGCAAAAGCTTTTATGACATTCTGAACAATGATTTGACCCTTAAAAACAGCCTTGCCCAATATAATTACAGCGCCTTTGAAAGCACCGTGCTTCAAAGCGAAAATTTATTTAGTTACGCTTCGGCTAATGAAGCAGAAACGGCTTATGCAGGAGAGAAAAAAGCGCATTACCGAAAAAATGACGGCGCAGACAAAGAGCTTGTCTTTGCATATACCGAACAGAATTTCAACGAGGACAGCGCAGAAGGCTTGCCGCATAACGAGACGGAAGAAACGGCACGCAATCCTGCACTTCCAACAGCAGAGGAGCTTTACAGTCAGCTTAACATCAACAGCAATATTTCAAAGCTTCTGAGCAGCGAAAAGGAGCTTAACAGCTACATAAAGAATCAGATAATCAGCTATTTTTCACAGCAGAACAGCCACAGCGGAGATAAATTTACTTTGAACAGCTACAACAGCATTGAGATAATCTGTGAACAGGTAATGTCACTGCTGGAACGCAGGCTGAAAACAGAAAGACGGCTTAACGGCAGATAACCACATAGCATTTAGCATCAGGATAAAGGAGGAGAACACACATAATGAAAAGAGCGGAATTTTTCGTTATTTCAGGGTCAAAAGCGAATTTAGCAGAGCCCTTTCTCACAGCTATGTTCAACCCCGAATCCTATTCAATAGAGGATTCTGCGGAATACTCAACCAGCGTTGACGCAGCCTCCAAGCTGGAATTTTTACAGTTCACCAAGCTTGGCAAGCGGATACTGACAATGGATCTCTACTTTGATACTCTCAACGGAGGAAGCGACCTTAAAGGAATGTTCTCGGGCGTTTCCGCACAGCTAAGCGATATTTTCTGCAAGGGCGACGATGTAAGGAACGAGGTTGAAAAGCTTCATTCCCTTATGCTTCCCGAAACGGTGCAGGGATATTATGAGCCGCCCACGGTTAAATTCACATGGGGCGGATTTCAGTTCAGCGGAAAGATTATTTCCTGCCGTGTAAAATACGATATGTTCCTTATGAACGGCACTCCTGTAAAGGCAACGGCGAGCATTACAATGTGGGAGGACCTTACCGACGGAGTAAAGCCGCCCTTACAGATGAACAATGCGGCAAACGCTGCGGCGGCAAGCGCAGTAGGCTCTACCGAAAAGGACAATTTCGCTGAGCAGGCACAGACCGCAATTCAGTCCGTAGTCTGACGTAAAAGGAGAACCACAGTATGAAAAAAATAATTGTATTTTCATTGATACTGGCTATAATTGCAGGAATAGCAGGCTCTCTGCTGTTCGGGCTGACTCCGTCGCAGTACATACTGGAATTTTCGGTCAACGGTGAAAACTCCCTTTACACCATCTCGCAGTACACCCACGGCGTTTATCTGAAAAAATCGGATAAAAACGGGATTATTTTCTCACATCGGCTGAAATATCAGAACAGCGGGTATTGCGGACTTATAACGAACAACGACCGTCTTTATACTCTGGTGCTGGACGGCAGCGACGTGGTTGTGGACGAATATGACCTTAACGGCAATTACATTACGGAAATGCTGCGGCTTCCCAATACGCCCTTTACTACAAGCTCAGCAGCTCTGGTTCAGTATTTCGATGAAACGCAAGACTCCGCCACAAAGCTTGTAACCGATGTAGTGATGTTTACATACAGCGACGTATTTATTTACCCTATTTACGGGGACACGGTACAGCCCCTGATACATTACAGTATCGACAGCGAATACGGAATTGTCTGGGCTCAGCGCCTCTTTCGCTCCCTGTATTATATGGACCAGCAGGGAGATATTTTTATAGTAACCGAACAGGGAAATACCCATAAGCTTGATATAAGCGATGAATTCGTTCCATTTGATCTGACTCTGTCCTATTATTCATTGTTCTTCACAAATCTCAGCGATACTTCTCTTATGCGATTCTTTGTGATGTGTTATGAGGAAGACGGCGAGGAGCAGATTTATTACGATGTACCCGTCCAGGTTATGCCTGCCGACTCGGAGGTTTACAACGGTGTTGCTTTCTCTGAGCTGAGGGATTTGAAAAACTTTATCAATACCGATTTTGACGACCTAATGGCAGGAGTAAGCAAGGAAGCAAATAAAGCAGGAAAAATCTATATCTTTAACCCAATAACAGCTATGAACGTGGAATTGCCCGAGCCCGGGTTTGAGCCTCACGTATGCCTGCTTGTTTTCCTGCTCTGCACGGCTGTGGTGTTCGCAGCAGTATTTATTGTATGCGTGCTTATTCGCCTGCTGCTTTCGGTAAGAAAGGTTATTGTAAAGCAGGTAATGCTTATCGCAGCCATAATTGTGGCAGTATCGGGGCTTATTCACTTTTTCCTGCTGCGCGGAATGTCAATGATAGTTTATTCCGAAACAGCCGCTCTGCTGTCGGATACGCTGGATTTAATCGATCTGTCCATTGACGGAAATTATTTCAGCAAAAACGGACTTACCGAGGAGCAGCGGGCGCTATTCCACGATTACGAATACAGAGAATACAAAGCGCTGGACAACAAGAGCGATTTTATGTCAAGATTTATTTCCACGGATATTGAAATAAACTTTATTGAGGTTGCCCGGCTTATCGACGGAGAATACAAATACGAATACTACTCCAATCAGCGCCCCGGCGCACAGGTTTCCTATTTTGTTGACGAAAAGCGCCTTGAGCTGTTCTCCAACTTAACCAACGGTACTGACGTAATCAGCAACTCCTACGAGCTTGACACAAGCTGGTTTGAGGCAGTACGCTGCATTACCGACAGCAGCGGAAAGCAGGTTGGCTTTATTCAGATCGGCTCGGAAGCAGGCACTCTGAACACCCGCATAAAGTCTATTGCCGGCGCTATGACGTATATAATCATGATGTTCATAGTAGTTATTTCCGGATTTTTCCTGATAATTATGGCTGGACTTCTAAGACCGCTCAAAAAGCTTAAAAAGGCGGTATCAGAGGTTGCCGACGGCAAAATAGGAACTACCGTTACCATTAGCAGCAACGACGAGCTTCAGGACGTTGCCGCAAGCTTCAGCGATATGTCCCGTCAGCTTGCAAAATATTTCAACAGTATAAACGTAATCAGCAAGGCTTATGAAAAATATCTTCCAAAGGACTTTTTCCGCCTTATGGGCAAAGATTCCGTGCTGGACGTAAACCCCGGCGACCACAGCACAGCAAGACTTACCTACCTGTTTATCGGAATCAGCCGACAGTCGGACAAATTTTCCGAGGAGGAAAGCTTTAACACGCTGAACAGCATTTACAGCATTGCTGCCGAGGTGCTTAGCGGAACAAACGGTACTGTGCAGTCCTTCACCGACAAGATGATTACCTGTATTTTCAGCGGAGAGGCGGCAGAAGCGGCAGAGTGCGCCCTGACTGTACAGGAAAAGCTGAACAGCCGCAGCGACATAAACGCTCATATTACCGTTTCAATACAAAGCTCTCCTTCCGTTATCGGCGTTATAGGCAGCGGAGAGGCTATGAAAACCATCACCGTTTCTTCCGCTGTTGAGCTTCAGTCCTGTCTTACAGCAATAATACAGCGTTTCGGTCTTACCTTTATTGTAACAGAGGAGGTATTGTCCGAACTTCAGAAAGCAGGTCTGAACATTACCCCAAGACGGCTGGGAACAATAAACCTCCTCCTTGGCGCAGATGTAAAGCAGGACGCTATGCTGTACGAGATTATTGACGGCTGTCCCGATGAGGAAAAGAAGCTCCGTCACGCTACTCTGAGGAATTACAGCGACGCCATAAGCGCTATGGACGAAAACCGCCTTTCGGAAGCCAGAGCCAAGCTTATAAGCGTGCTGAGAGTAAACCGAAATGACCTTGTTGCAAGATTTATGCTGAGCGAAATCAGCGGTGAAAGGGAGGCTTCTGACAATGAACGAAACCAAGACCGACTGGAAATTCCCAATTGAATACACAGGCGGCAATGTGCAGATGAACACCCTTGAACAGGATATAAGGCAGTCCCTTTTCCTGCTGTTGAACACACGGCGGGGAGAACGGGTAATGCGTCCCAATTACGGCTGTGATCTGTCCCAGTTTGCCTTTGAAAGCGTGAATTACTCGTTGCTGACAAGGATACAGAGCGAGGTGCTTACAGCAATAAAGCTGTACGAGCCAAGGGTTGACAATGTAACCGTCACAATTGATAACGGCAGCCGTGAGGAGCTTTCCGCCGAAACGCTGGTGATAAATATTTCCTATACCGTAAAAGCAAGCGCAATGGAGCAGACAATGAGTCTGCGGCTGGGTGATACATTCTGATTTTTTGAAAAAAGGAAGTGCGGATAATGGAAAAGCAGGACAAAAACAGCATATTTGAAGAGCTGAAGCGGCTTTCACGGTTTTACGCTCCCCAATGGAGCGCCCGGGAAGGCGCTGCGGAAACTGCCCTTGCAAAGCTGTTTTCAGAGCTTATGGCGGAAAATTATGCAAGACTACCCGATATGATCGAGCGCCACAGACTTATGTTTCTCAATATGTACGGCCTTTCCGGAAAGCCCGCATTTCCCGCGCAAGGATATATCACAGTAACTCCCACAGCCGATAATGTAATAACTCTCGAAAGCGGTGCAAGAGCAGGCGGCGGCGAGGCGGAATTTGTTACCGAAGCGGATCTGTGCGCTGTGAACACAGGAATCAGAGCCGTCTTCTGCACAAAATCAGACGCAATATGCCGAAGCACGGAGCAGAAGCTTTTTGATTACAGCGGAGAAAATACCCGTGAAACCGCTCTATACTTTTCATCAAAGGATATTTTCTTCAGCGAGGGCGGCTGCAGCTGCAAAATAATTCTGTCAGACATTTCGGCGGCAGACCAGCACGGAGTTGCACCTAAAGCAGACCTTGACCCAATAATGCTCCATTGGCAGCTCCCCTGTCAGAACGAAGTAAAAAATATAACCGACGTAAGCTGCGAGGACGGAGTTTATACGCTGAATATTCCCTCGGGCGTTCCCGAAAGTACTTTGTTCGGCGAAAAGGGAAAGTGGCTCAAGCTGCTTTTCACCGACGGAAAAATGCCTGCCGCAATTTCACGGAACAGTCTGCGGCTTTCGGCGGAAATAAGCAAAGCGGCGGCAAAATCGGTATATCTCAATGAAAATATGCTTGCCGCAGAGGGCTTTCTGCCTTTCGGAGAACAGCCTGCCGAATACGACTGCTTCTATATTTGCAGCAGCGAAATATTCGGCAAAAAAGGCAGCCGTGTTACCGTGACAATGGAGCTGACATTTATAGAATCAGGCTTCAGTTCAGCGGACAGTAACGATGTGCAGTGGAAAACGGTAATTCCTGCTTCAAAGGTTGAACGCAAGCCCCCTCTTGAAAAGCGGATAGAGGGCTCGGTGTGGGAATACTGGAACGGCAGAGGCTGGTGCAGACTTTACCCCGATGAAACCCACACAGCCGATTTTGCCGACAAAACCGCAGGCTCTGTGGAAATATCCTTTATCTGTCCCGATGATATGGAGCCTGTTTTTGTGGGTGCGGATACGGGATTGTTTATCCGCTGCCGCATAACAAAAATGACTGCGGGCTACGCTCAGGATATGGTTTATTCCGTCCCTCGCTGCGATTCACTTACCCTTAGCTGCACCTACGATGGAAAATATCTACCTGCGGACAGCTTGTATGTCAGCCACGATATGGAGATTTACAACGCCTCGGAAAAAACAGTTCGCCTGCCCCGAAACGAAAACCCCGGGGACAGCTTCACCTATATTTGCCTTGAACGTGCTCTTCCAACAGGGTACTACAACATTTATATACGAATGAAAAATACCGTCCTGCCCCAGCAAATAAGATGGGAGGCGCTGTGCACGGTTCGTGGAGAAAAAAGCTGGCAGCCTCTTCATGTCCGTGATATGACCTCGGGTCTTTCCGAAAGCGGAATGGTGACGCTGCGTATAGAATATCCAATGTGCAATGCGGTTCTTTACGGCGAGGAGGGCTTTTGGCTTAGGATATGCGCTCCCTCACCCGCTAAATTGGTGGAAACCGCAGGCTTCTGCTTCAACGCAGTTCCTGTTATTCAGCGAAGCAAAGCCATTACAATGGATTTTACCACTCCCTCTCAGAATAACTGCTATCAGCTTTCAAAGGGCGGAATATACC
>JBJERI010000228.1:0-7490 GCA_051882195.1 Ruminiclostridium sp.
CGCTCTGCTTGGGTTTATTCAGGAATACCGCACCGAAAAGACAATTGAAGCGCTGAAACGCATTGCCGCCCCCACCGCTCACGTTTACCGTGACGGAAAAATACAGTCCATCGAAACGGAAAAGCTGGTTACGGGGGACATTGTGGTCCTTGAAGCGGGGGACAAAATTCCCGCCGACTGCAAAATGCTGTCGGGAATGGCGGTGGAATGCGACGAGTCAATGCTGACAGGAGAAAGTATTCCCGTAAGCAAGGCGGTTTCCGCCATTTCGGGCAACGCTCTCAATCAGAAAGGCGCTCTTTACATGGGCACAATTATGACAAAGGGGCATTGCGAAGCGGAAGTCATTGCCACGGGAAAAGCCACGCAAATGGGCATGGTTTCGGGAATGCTTACAGAAATTGAGGAGGAGAGAACTCCTCTGCAAAAGCGCTTAGGCGAGCTTGGAAAAATAATCGGCATTTCCTGCATTGTCATCTGCGTTATTGTAAGTCTTTGCGGAATTTTAAGGGGCTACGAGGTTTTCGATATGCTGTTTATGGGAATTTCTCTTGCAGTAGCGGCAATTCCCGAGGGACTTCCTGCAACGGTAACAATCTGCCTTGCTCTTGCGGTACGACGGATTTACAAGCAGCGAGCCCTTGTAAACAAGCTTCATTCCGTTGAAACCTTAGGCTGTACCAACGTAATCTGCACCGATAAAACGGGCACTCTCACAATGAACAAAATGACCGTAATGCAGGTTTATACAAGGGAATCTCTTCACGAAAGCGCAAGGATAAGCAAAGCCTCGCAGTCGGATTTACTGCTGTTAAAATGCGCAAGGCTGTGCAACAACGCAGTCCTTGACGATAAGCAAAGCTCCGGCGACCCTACCGAAATAGCCCTCCTTGACCTTGCACGGAAAAACGAGGTTGATATCTCGGCTTACAGGCGCATAAGCGAAACTCCCTTTGACAGCAATTCACGGTTTATGGAGGTTTTGGTACAGGGAGCAGACGGAAAAAGGATTGCCTTTATGAAAGGCGCACCCGACGTTGTGCTTGGCAAATGCACCCATATACAGACGGATTCGGGTGTAAGGCACATAACCTTTGCCGATAAAAACGGCATAAACGAGGCTCTTGAAATTATGACGGGCAAGGCGCTCCGTACCCTTGCTTACGCTTACAGAGCCGACGGTGGAGATTATGTTTTTATCGGCATAACGGGAATGAACGACCCATTGCGCCCCGAAATAAAGCTTGCTGTTAAAAAGTGTCACCGTGCAGGAATAAAAATAGTTATGCTGACGGGGGATCATAAGAATACCGCTCTTGAAATTGCAAAGCAGGCAGGCATTTTCCGCCACGGAAACGAAATTTACACAGGAGCGGAGCTTGAAGCAATGAGCGACGAGGAGCTTGACAGGCGGCTTAAAAACATTGCGGTCTTTGCAAGAGTTTCTCCTGCGGATAAGCTTAGAATTGTCCGTGCATTCAAAAAACAGGGCGCTGTTGTGGCAATGACAGGGGACGGAGTGAACGACGCTCCTGCGGTAAAGGAAGCAAGCATAGGCGTTGCAATGGGGCTTCAGGGCACAGACGTCACAAAGGAGGCAGCGCAGATTGTACTTCTTGACGATAACTTTGCTACTCTCGTAAGCGCCGTTGAACAAGGGCGCACGATTTACGGCAATATCCGCAAATTCATAAGATATATGCTTTCCTGCAATATCGGCGAGGTGTTCACAATGCTTTTCGCAATGCTCCTTGGAATGCCCGTAGTGCTGCTGCCGATACAATTACTGCTGATAAACCTTGTTACTGACGGATTGCCTGCAATTGCCCTTGGAATGGAGCCTGCCGAGGACAAAATTATGGATATGCCGCCCAGAAAGTCGGACGAAAGCATTTTCGCAGGAGGTATGCTGTTCAGAATCGTAATGCGGGGACTTTTCATAGGCATTTGCACCCTTGCCGCCTTTGCGGTGATTTATAAGTGCGACGGGGATCTTGCCGCCGCAAGAACCTCGGCTCTTGGTACATTGGGTCTTTCGCAGCTTATTTTCGTTTTCGAGTGCAAGGACGAAACCAAAGGCATTTTCAACACCCATTACAAAAACAACATAAAGCTGATTTTTGCGGTGCTTGCGTCACTGGGGCTTATGCTTGTTGCGGTGTTCAGCGGCTGGCTTTCGCCAATTTTCCAGACAAAGGTGCTGGATATTGGGGACGTGATTGCAACAGTGGGCTTTTCGGCGGCAATACCTGTTATGGCAGGATTTATGAAGCTGCTTAACCGACAGCGAAATTAACGGCAAAAATGCTCCCTCGGCGGCAAAACCGAGGGAGCAAATTTTATTCATAGGTTGAACACAGCACTTTTAAAACCGCAGGAACGGTTTTTTCTTCAAGGGTGAGAAAGTTTTCGGGGAGAGAAATATTTTCAAGGGTATGTGCGTCCGAATCGTGAACAATTTTGCAGTTCTGCAAATAGGGGTGCTGATTTTTCAGATTATCTACAGCCTCCTTGTACCGTATCTCCACCGTTTCAATGCCTAAATCCTCCGGAATAAAGCCGAGGGAAGAAAGCAGGCTGAAGGAGGAACGGTCAATATGAGCAGGAAAGCAAATTCCGCCGTATTTCTTCACAAGACCTATAAGTGAATAAAGGTCAATGCTTGTGGCGTTTATAAGGCAGATTTCCTCCGTGCCGCAAACAGTGTCGTCGCTGTTCATTATAAGCTGATTGCCGAAAATTTCGGGCTTGTTTGGTATGGGCATTATTTTTTCGTGCACAAATTCATCAAACGCCAGTGCCTTCTCAAGAGTGGGAAACAGGCATACAACGTGGATTTCTTCCTCTGTTGTAAGTTCCATTCCCGCAATGGGGAGAAAGCTGTAATTCCTTGCCGCCTCGAAAAAGGCAGGACAGTTTTTGCAGGTGTTGTGGTCTGTAAGCGCCACAATATCCAGCCCCAGCAGGTCGGCAAGAGCCGCAATGTTTGCAGGGGTGCTGTCGTCGTCGCCGCAGGGGGACAGGCAGGAATGAATGTGCAGATCGTAGGAATACTCACCCATTCAGTTCACCGTCAATAAGCTTTGAGGCTTCAAAAACAGGCAGGTCGGTAGTGATAATATTTACCCCCTGAGCCTTTGCTTTTGCAAGGGCAACATCGTCAGGCTGCATATTTTCGGCAATGACAACCGCCGCCATATCCGCAAGCACAGCCACCGCAACGGAGTTGATATTGCCCATTACCGTTACCCATGCGCAGTCCGCAGGCGCTCTGCCCATAACGATACTGAGCAGGTCGCAGCAGTAAACCGACTTTATTTCACGCTGTTCATTTTCAATATTAACCGCCGAAAAGCTTTCCTTTTTCAGCAAATCCTTTACAGTCATAATTCTCCTTTACCCAAGCTTGCTTATTTCGTCCGAAAGCTTGTGGATATATTCCTTCAGAATGTGTATGCAGTCCTTTTCGGACGCATTTCCCCTTACAACGTCCTCTGCAAGAGCCTTGCAGGTGGGAGCGCCGCAGCAGCCGCAGTCAAGCCCGGGCAGCCGCTCCAAAATCTCGTCCGCCTTGCTCATAAGCTCGATTGATTCGGCAATGTTGCTGCCAAGCTTATAAACGGGCATAAACTCGATTTTTTCATCGCTGAATGCGTTTTCGGGGTAGTCGTTGTTCAGGTGCGAACAGGAAATGGGCAGATATTTCCGCAAGGTGTTGATTTTGACCCTTGCAATATAGGGATTTTCAACGGCAAGCACTCCGCCTACGCAGCCGCCCGAGCAGGCGTTAAGCTCAATAAAGGTCAGATTGTGCAGCTTGTCGTCCTCCAAGTCCTCCAGCACTCGCATTACGTTTTCGATTCCGTCAGCGGCAAGGTACTGGTCGATAAGCAGACCGCCTGCTTCACCGCCGCTTTTGCCCCAGCTAACGCCGATTTTTCCTGCGGAGTCAATGCTCTCGTCATAGCAGCCGTTGGGGTTGCTTTCGTAAATCTGCTTCATTGGGGGCAATAGCTTCTGATAAATTTCGCTCATTGCCACCACGCCGTCAACCTGACTTTTCTGCTTTCCAAGAGGAACGTTTATTGCGGTCATTTTTGCAGGACAGGGGGTTATGAAAATGATGCCGATTTTTTCTCTGGGAAGTCCCGTCTTTTCCATTGCACGCTTTACCGCAATTTCCGCCGCCAGCTCAACGGGAGCGTTAAGGGGCGAAACCGAATCAATAAGATTGGGGAATTTTACTCTGATAAGCCGTACAACGGAGGGACACGCCGAGGAAATAATGGGCAGCTTTACCTTGTTTGAGCGAATTAAGTCACGGGTCATTTCCGACACTATTTCAGCGGCGGCAGCAACCTCGTAAACATCGTCAAAGCCCAGCTTAAGCAATGCCTCAAGCACAAGTCCCTTATCCTCAAGGTTATTGAACTGAGCATAAAGGGAGGGCGGCGGCAATGCCACCTTGTATTCGTATTTGTCGAGAATGTCCAAAGGGTCGTATGTAGCTTTTTTTGCGTGATGCGGACAAATTCTGATACATTCGCCGCAGTCAATGCAGAATTGCTTTATAATGCTTGCCTTTCCGTTTCGTACACGGATAGCCTGCGTGGGACAGCGCTTAAGGCAGTTTATGCACCCTTTGCACAGGTCGGGTTCAAGATGAACCGAGTGAAAAAAGGTATCCATCAGCTTACATTGAAGCTCATTGTTACAGTTGTTCCCACGCCAACTGTTGATTGAATATCAAATTCATCTGAATATTTCTTCATATTGGGAAGTCCCATTCCTGCGCCGAAGCCCAGCGAGCGCACGTCGTCGGGGGCGGTGGTATAGCCCTCCTGCATTGCAAGAGAAATATCGGGGATTCCTGCTCCCGTGTCTTTAAGCACGGTAATTATCTTGTCGGGGGTAATGTCAACGGTTATTGTGCCGCCGTTTGCGTGGATAACCATATTTATTTCACCCTCGTATGTAGCAATTGCCACGTTTCGCACTACGGTGGGGGATATGCCCATTTGTTTAAGCTTGTTTTTTATGGCGGAGCTTGCCTCGCCCGCCCTTGTGAAATCATCTCCGGGAATGTTGTATATAAGCTGCATTTCTTTCTCCTTTTTATTCGTGTCCGCCGTGAAGTCCGTTGGTGTATAAAATTCCGCAGGCCTCAAACATACGCATTTTTGTTGAAAGAACAACAATTCCCGTATCCTTTGCAAGATTGATTACGTTTTCGTCAGGGGTCTTGCCGCGTACAAACACAATGCAGACAATATCCATCATTTCGGCTGTGCGAATTACCTGCGGATTCATAAGTCCCGTAAGCAGCACAGCCTGGTCCTTTACAAAAGCAAGCACGTCGCTCATCATATCCGAGCCGCAGGCGGTATGAACCTCATGTCCGAGATTTTCCTCGCAGCAAAGAACTTCAGCCTCAATCAGGTTTTTAACATCGTTGATAGTCATAAAATCCACCATTCTCCGCAGGCATTGTGCGGCAAAAATATACATATACAATAGTATATATCAAAGGTAAAAAAATAAAGTTTTTTACCTTATCAGTATAACATATTGCTGAATTTTTTTCAATGATTGCCGTGAATAATCGGCATAATGCACATAAAATAAGCGGCTTTTTTAGCCGCTTATACTATTTCAGTTATACAAAAAGCCCTCTGTCTTAAACAATTATTGTTTCGATAACCATAAGTATTGTCCCGGGGATACCAAGCAGCAGCGAAAAAGCCGTTGTGAAAATGTTTACCGAAAGGGAATAGCCGAAAAATCCCAGCAGAATGCTTGCGGCGGCAAGAGAGCCTGCCCCTGCCGCCATGCTGATTGCCGCCGTGCGGACAGGCTTTCTGCAGGCGCTGTACCTGTTGAACATAATTGCGGCAAGCACAATGGCAATTGCCGCTATAATAGCGTATTTCATTTTATCGTCCTTTCCTTAAAGCCTGTCGGTGCAGGAAATCACAATTCCTTTTTCCTTTGCCTCCTTGAGCAATAGGGCGTACCTTGCCTCAATTGCCTTCTGCTCAAATATTGCCGCCTCAATAAGCTCGCTGCTGTCGGCAAGATTGAACAGCTGTTCCTGTTTTATCATCTGATTTTTCAACCGCTCCAGCTCGTCGATTACAGCGCTTTTTTCCGTGTTTTCGTTCCGCTTTTTCTTTATCATAGCTATGTACCTGTCCTTTTTTTCACATTATATGAGTAGGGAATATATAAATATGACAGCGAAAAAGCTTGCTATTTTGCGGCTAAGGTGATATAATATAATATTATGTAAATCAATAGTCAGAAAGGAAAGCGGTTAAAATGCCAATAAATATACCAAACGATCTGCCTGCGTACCGAACTCTTGTTCAGGAGAACATTTTCGTCATGTCGCAGACGAAAGCGTCAACACAAGATATCAGACCGCTTAAAATCGCAATTGTAAACCTTATGCCCACCAAAATAGAAACGGAAACGCAGCTTCTCCGTCTGCTGAGCAACACGCCTCTCCAGGTGGACATTACTCTTATCAGAATGGCGACCCATATTTCAAAAACCACCTCACAGCACCATTTAGAGCAGTTTTACACTACCTTTGACGAGGTAAAGGAGCAATATTTCGACGCACTTCTTATAACGGGAGCGCCCGTTGAAAAGCTGGAGTTTGAAAAGGTAAATTACTGGGACGAAATGTGCAGAATAATGGAGTGGTCAAAGTCCCATTCCTTCTGTACCGTTCATATTTGCTGGGGCGCTTTTGCAGGGCTATATTACCATTACGGCATTGAAAAGCATACGTTGCCCAAAAAGCTTTCGGGCGTTTTCCCCCACAAGCTTAACGCAATAAACCACCCCTTGCTCAAAGGCTTTGACGAGGTTTTCTATGTTCCCCATTCCCGTCACACAGGTGTTGAAATGGCGGACATTGAGAAAAATCCCAACCTTGCTCTCCTTGCATATTCGGACATTGCGGGAGCGTACATTATCGCCGACAAAACCAACCGTCAGATTTTCATAACGGGTCATGCGGAGTACGACAGGGATACGCTGAAAAACGAGTATTTCCGCGACCTTGAAAAGGGGGAGGAAATCGAAATCCCCTACAACTATTTCCCGAACGATAACCCCAAGCTTGCGCCCCTTTATACCTGGAGAGGTCATGCCAGCCTTATGTATTCCAACTGGCTCAACTTCTGCGTATATCAGGAAACGCCCTTTGATTTGACTACCCTTGAGCCGCTGGAAATTATCAAATAATTGTGAATAAAGCCGCTTCTGACTGATGTCGGGGGCGGCTTGGTTTTTGGAATTGACTTTAAGGTAGTTTTGGAGTATAATTAACTCATATAAATCGGAATTTGGCGGGGTGCCCCCGCTGACAATCCGGCTGAGCGAGCAATTACTGCGAGCGTTTTCACATAAAGGCTAGGAGCTCAATAAACCTGTTACTGTCTGTCAAGCCTTTTTCTGAAAAAATATAAATATTTTTCGGC
>JBJERI010000229.1:0-7479 GCA_051882195.1 Ruminiclostridium sp.
AAGGCTTATCAGCTTGGTGGAGTGACCTCGGGTGAGCACGGTATCGGCATTACAAAGCGGAGATATTTCCTCCGTGAAACCACGAAGGAAAACCTTGCGGTAATGAACAGCATAAAAAATGCTCTTGACCCTCTGCACATTCTCAATGACAAAAAATCGTACATAACGGGAGAACACAATGAAAAATTTATCTGATCGCACAAAAAGCTTTACGGATTCGGTTATCCGCCGCATGACAAGGGTTTCAAACAAATACGGCGCTGTAAATCTGTCACAGGGATTTCCCGATTTTGACCCGCCGAAAGAAATACTTGACCGACTGGCGGAGGTTACACGTGAGGATTTTCACCAGTATTCCATAACCTGGGGCGCACAGAATTTCCGAGAGGCTCTTGCTGAAAAGCAGTCAAGACTTATGGGCAGAAAAATAGACCCAAACGGAGAAATCGTTGTTACCTGCGGCAGTACCGAGGCCATGATGGCGGCAATGATGACCGTTGCAAACCCGGGGGATAAGGTTATTGTTTTCTCGCCTTTCTATGAGAATTACGGCGCTGATACTATTTTATCGGGAGCAGAGCCAATTTATGTACCCCTTTATCCGCCCGAATTCAATTTCAATCCCGATGAGCTTGAAGCGGCGTTCAGACAGAATCCCAAGGCGCTTATACTCTGCAATCCCTCAAACCCATGCGGCAAGGTTTTTACTCTTGACGAGTTAAAGCTGATTGCCGATCTTTCGGAAAAATATGACGTTTACGTTATCACCGACGAGGTGTACGAGCATATTGTGTATGCCCCAAATAAGCACGTTTATTTCGCTTCGCTGCCCGGAATGTGGGAGCGTACAATTTCCTGCAGCTCTCTTTCAAAGACCTATTCAATTACAGGCTGGCGTCTTGGCTATATTATTGCGCCGCCAAGTATTATTGACGTTGCGAAAAAGGTGCACGATTTCCTTACGGTTGGAGCGGCAGCGCCCTTGCAGGAAGCGGCTGTTACGGGACTTAAATTCGGCGAGGATTACTACAACTGGCTTACGGATAAATACACCTCTAAGCGAGCGCTGTTTTTAAAGGGGCTTGACGATATTGGAATTGCTCACACAACCCCACAGGGCGCATATTATGTTTTGCTTGATATAGGGGAGTTTGGCTTTGATTCCGACCTTGAATTCTGCGAGGTTCTTGCAAGAGATGTGGGAGTAGGGGCAGTTCCCGGGTCAAGCTTTTTCAGAGAGCCCGTCAATAACCTTATCAGAATGCATTTTGCAAAAAAGGACGAAACCCTTAACGAGGCGCTGAACAGGCTTGAAAGCATCAGAAAGAAGATTGTGAAGAGATAAAAATAAAACCGTAAATCCAATGGGACTTACGGTTTTTTGCAATCAGAACACTTTCTTAAGCTGCTTTTCAAGCTCTGCGCTGTCGCTTGGCGCAACAAGTATTGAAATTTCATCAACGCCCGTTGAAACAAGAACAGGGCTGCAATCTGCACTTGAAAGGGCTGCAAAGGCTTTCGCCGCAAAGCCAACGCTGTTTTCCATTTCAGCCGCCTTGATGATAAATTTGACGTTTCCGCAATTTACCATTGGCATTGTTCTGCCCTTTGAAACGGCGTTGATTATAGGCAGAATCGTTGTAAGCGCCTCGTCTGCAAAGGTAAAGCCGAAAGAAACCGTTTCGGAGGTTGCAGGCGCCTGACTAATCATATCAACGGAAATTCCCGCCTCGGCGGTTTTTTTGAATATTTCCGCAAGAAATTCATTGCCGTCTGAGTCGGATTGATTTTTAAAGGTGACAACGGATACGTTTTCGATAATGGTGATTTCTGTCATATAGATTCCTTTCTCAATCCTTAAGAATGTCTGACATTTCGTAAAGACCCTTTTCCTTATGGCAAAGGAATAAGGCTGCGTTTATTGAGCCTACTGCAAAAACCTCTTTTGATTGTGCGGAATGTGAAAGGGTGATAACCTCGTCGTGGCCTGCAAAAATTATGTCGTGCTCGCCAACGATTGTGCCTCCTCTGATTGAGTGAAGTCCGATTTCTTCCTTGTCACGGGGCTTTCTTACGCTGTGACGGTCATAGACGTACTTCATCTTGTTGTCAAGCTCGCCGTTTATTGCCTCCGCAATCATAATTGCCGTGCCCGAGGGAGCGTCTTTTTTGAGATTATGGTGCTTTTCCACAATTTCAATATCGAACTGTCCTCCAAGCACCTTTGTGGCACGCTTTGCAAGGTCAACAAGCAGGTTGATTCCAAGGGACATATTGAAGGTGAAGAAAACCGCAATCTGCTCCGAAGCAAGGCGGATTTTCTCAATCTGCTCCTTGTCGTAGCCTGTCGTTGCAAGCACAACGGGAGTGTTTTTCATTTTGCAGTAGGTAAGCAAATCGTCCAGAGCAACAGGACTTGAAAAGTCGATAATTACATCGGGCGTTTCCTGCATATCGAAAATTTTTGTATAAACAGGAAAGTCGCTGTACTGCTCTCCGTAAAGGTCAACGCCTGCGCAGATTTTACAGTCGGTGCGCTGTGCCACAAGGCCTGCAATTACCTTGCCCATTTTTCCGCAAGCGCCAACTAAAGCTATATTTGTCATTACAATTCCTTTCAGAAACAGGCTGCAAAAGTATGCAGCCTGTTTTTTTACTTGATAAGTCCCACTTTTTCAAGCTCGTTTCTGAGCTTTGCAATCTTTTCCTCTTCCATTCTGCAAAGGGGCAGACGGCATTCGCCTGCATTCCAGCCAATCATATTCATAGCTTCCTTTACAGGTATGGGGTTTACGTCAATGAACATTGCGTTTTCCATATCCAGATACTTTTTCTGAAGCTCAAGAGCCTTTTCATGCTCGCCTGCAAGGTAAAGAGCGACCATATCATGCTTTTCTCTCGGGATAACGTTTGACGAAACGGAGATAACGCCCTTTGCGCCCAGCGCTAACAGAGCAAGAACCTGATCGTCATTGCCCGAATACATTACAAGGTCTGTATGTGCGGCAATTTTTGCGGCAAGGGAGAAGTTTCCGCTTGCTTCCTTTACTGCCACAATGTTGGGGTGTTTTGCACATTCAATGTAGGTTTCAATGCTGATGCTTACGCCTGTTCTTGAGGGAACATTGTAGAGAATTATTGGAATGTTTACTGCGTCTGCAATAGCGGTGAAGTGAGCCACAAGACCACGCTGAGAGGTCTTATTGTAATAAGGTGTAACCTGTAACAGAGCGTCTGCGCCTACTGCTTCCGCCTGCTTTGAAAGCTCGATTGCGTAGCCTGTGTCGTTGCTGCCTGTTCCTGCAATAACGGGAACGCGCTTTGCCACGCGGTCAACTGTAAAGCGTATTGCCTCAATATGCTCCTCGTCGGTCATTGTTGATGCCTCGCCTGTTGTGCCGCATACGATAATTGCGTCGGTGCCGTTTTCAATCTGGTTGTCAATAATTCTGCCGAACTCGTCATAGTTAATGGAGCCGTCAGCGTTCATTGGGGTAATTATTGCAACGCCTGCACCTGTAAAAATAGGGGTTTTCATATCAATTTCCTTTCCGGCTTAGTCAAAATAGCCCTTAGCCGCATAAAGCTCAGCCATTTCAACTGCGCCGCCTGCTGCGCCTCTTAATGTGTTGTGTGAGAGGCATACAAACTTGTAGTCGTACTGTGTATCTTCTCTTAAACGTCCTATTGAAACTGCCATACCGTTTTCAAGGTTTCTGTGAAGCTTAGCCTGTGGCATATTGTCCTCTTCAAAATAGTAAAGGAACTGCTTTGGAGCGGAGGGGAGCTGAAGCTCCTGGGGAACGCCCTTGTATTCCTTCCAGATTTTGAGGATTTCTTCCTTGCTTGGCTTGTTTTCAAAGCTTACGAATACTGCCGCAAAGTGACCGTTTGAAACGGGAACACGGAGGCACTGTGTTGTAATGCAGGGCTTATCAGCCTTTACAATCTTGCCGTCCTCAATTGTGCCCCAAACCTTTAATGGCTCCTGCTCGGACTTTTCTTCCTCGCCGCCGATATAGGGGATAAGGTTGTCAACCATTTCGGGCCATGTTTCAAAGGTTTTGCCTGCGCCTGAGATTGCCTGATATGTGCAGGCTAAAACGTTCTTTATACCGAACTTGCGGAGGGGTGAAAGAGCGGGAACATAGCTCTGAATTGAGCAGTTGGACTTAACGGAAATAAAGCCTCTCTTTGTGCCAAGACGCTTCTTCTGCGCCTCAACAATTGCCATGTGAGCGTCGTTGATTTCGGGGATAATCATTGGAACATCGTCAGTAAATCTGTGAGCGGAGTTGTTGGACATTACGGGACATTCGTGCTTTGCATAAGCCTCTTCAAGAGCCTTGATTTCGTCCTTCTTCATATCAACCGCACAGAATACGAAGTCAACCTGACCTGCGATTTTTTCAATATCAGCTGTTGCGTCCATAATAACGATGTCTTCCATTGCCTTTGGCATTGGCTTTTCAATAAGCCATCTGTCGCCTACTGCCTCCTTGTAGGTTTTACCTGCGGAGCGTGGAGAAGCGGCTAATGTTGTAACCGTAAACCATGGATGATTTTCAAGGAGAACAGCAAAGCGCTGTCCTACCATACCTGTTGCACCGATAATTCCTACTTTGTAGTTTTTCATTTTTAATACCTTTCCTTTGTATATATTTATTTGTTTCCTTACAACAAAAAAACCGACGTAAGTCGGCCTGCAATGCTATAAAGATTTATTGACTTAATGTCGATAGCTCTCCATCCGCAAAACAATGCCTTTGATGACAATCATACCCTTATTCAGCGATACGACCAGATACATATCTGCCAACAATATGCTCTTCGGCGGCGTTACCTTTCCTTTCTGCAATGAGTTGGCTCATTAGCGCAGAAATTACTGATTAAAACCGCACCTCTATCTATTTGAGATAATAATATCATATTTAATCTTTGTTGTCAATAAAAAATCTATAAAATTTTTGTTTATACAGTCATATTTACTTATGCATAGTGAACATAGCAAAAAATATTTGCTTTTTTATCTATAATGTGGTATAATAAAACGATAATTTATATTGTTATATTGATATTGATGAATTTCAAAAAGGAAATGATAAAATGCTTAAATCCGAGTTTTACTACGATTTGCCACAAGAGCTTATTGCACAGACGCCCCTTGAGCCACGTGACAGCTCACGGCTGATGAAAATTGACCGTGCAACGGGAGCGATCGAGCATAATACCTTTTATAATATATGCGACTATCTCCGTGAGGGTGATTTGCTGGTATTAAACGATTCAAAGGTTTTCCCTGCAAGGATTTACGGCACAAAGCGTGATACGGGAGTGCCTGTTGAGTTTCTTCTGCTTAATCAGAAAAGCCATGATACATGGGAAACAATCGTCCGCCCCGGCAGACGGCTTAAGGTAGGCGCAGTAGTTGATTTTTCAGAGGAGCTTTCCGCAGAGGTAACCGAAGTCCTTGATGACGGAAACCGCATTGTGAAATTCACCTTTGAGGGCGTTTTCTTCGATATACTTGACAGAATCGGTCAGATGCCATTGCCGCCCTACATTACCGAAAAGCTTAAGGACAAGGACAGATACAACACAATTTATTCCCACGAGGTAGGCTCGGCGGCAGCGCCAACTGCGGGACTGCACTTTACGGAGCGTGTGTTTGATTCCCTTAAGGCAAAGGGCGTGGATACGGCTTATGTAACTCTCCACGTTGGTCTTGGCACATTCCGTCCCGTTAAGGAGGACGATATTCTGGACCACAAAATGCACTCGGAGCATTACACAATGTCACAGGAAACCGCCGACAAAATCAACAAGGCAAAAGCTGAGGGCAGACGGGTAATTTCAGTAGGTACAACCAGCACAAGAACTCTTGAAGCCATTGCTTCAACCTCGCCCGACGGGAAAATGCGTGCCTGCAGCGAAAACACCAGCATTTTCATTTATCCCGGCTACAAATTCAAGGTAATCGACGGACTTATCACAAACTTTCATTTACCCGAAAGCACCCTTATAATGCTTGTAAGCGCTTTTCTCGGCAAGGACAGGACAATGGCGGCTTACGAAGAGGCAATAAAGGAAAGATACAGATTCTTCAGCTTCGGGGATTCAATGATAATTATATAAACAGGAGTACAAATGAGATACGGAAAATTTGAGCTGCTAAAGCAGGAAAACAGAGCAAGACGAGGAAAATTTATAACCCCTCACGGAGTAATCGAAACCCCGTTCTTTATGAACGTGGGAACAGCCGCCGCAATAAAAGGCGGTATTTCCTCTCCCGACCTTGAAAAACTGAAATGTCAGATTGAGCTTTGCAACACCTATCATCTTCATCTCCGTCCCGGGGACGACGTTATTTACCAAATGGGCGGACTTCATAAGTTTATGAACTGGAAAAAACCTATTTTAACGGATAGCGGCGGATTTCAGGTATTTTCTCTTGCCAAGCTTCGTAAAATCAAGGAGGAGGGCGTTTATTTCAACTCCCACATTGACGGCAAGCGGATTTTTATGGGACCGGAGCAGAGTATGCAGATTCAGTCCCACCTTGCTTCTACAATTGCAATGGCCTTCGACGAGTGCGTTGAAAACCCCTCGCCCTACGAATATGTAAAAAAGTCGGTGGAACGCACTACACGCTGGCTTAAGCGGTGCATTGCGGAAATGGACAGACTGAACTCGCTGCCCGAAACCATAAACAAGCAGCAAATGCTTTTCGGCATAAATCAGGGCGGCGACTATGACGATTTGCGAGTAGCCCACATGAAGGAGATTGCACAGCTTGACCTTGATGGCTTTGCCATAGGGGGACTGGCGGTAGGCGAGCCTACCGAGGTTATGTACCACATTCTTGACGAGGTGCTTCCCTTTGCGCCTGAGGACAGACCACGCTATCTTATGGGCGTGGGCACTCCCTCCAATATTATCGAGGGCGTTTACAGAGGAATTGATATGTTCGACTGCGTAATGCCCACAAGAAACGCCCGTCATGCAACCATTTTCACATGGAACGGCATAACCCACATGACTAACGAAAAATACAAGCTTGACGACAAGCCCATTGACGAACAGTGCGACTGCCCAACCTGCCGCAATTTCTCACGCTCCTACATCAGACACCTTTTCAAGGCGGGGGAGCAGCTTGGAGGACGGCTTGCGGTACAGCATAACCTTTATTTCTACAACACCTTAATGGAGAAAATAAGAAGCTCTCTCGACGAGGGCACCTTTGAAAGCTTCAGGAATTATTATTCACCCAAGCTTGCGGAGAAATTTTAATCAGCGGAGGACATCATGGGATTTGCGGCTTTAATGCTTCAGATGTTTCTTATCGGCGTAGGTCTTTCAATGGACGCTTTCGCCGTTTCAATCTCAAACGGGCTCAGCATGAAGAAAATCACCCTGAAAAAGGCACTTCCAAGCGCAGTTGCATTCGGCGTATTTCAGGCTTTGATGCCCTTTTTAGGC